>NZ_LYRQ01000002.1:0-217169 GCF_001661605.1 Pseudoalteromonas sp. MQS005
TATTAATTCCTGTAAGCCAAGCTCGATTTTTTAAGTACTCATTTCAGCACTAAAACCTAATAATAATTAATAAAAAAGGTCGCTCTGCGACCTTTTTATACTTATGAATTATCTAAACAACACATCTTCACGGTTAAACCATTTCACACAAAATGCCAGTAGTGCCCCAGCGATGAGTGCTGTTGCTAGGAATATCAATCCAACCAGCGTGTAATCAACGGTGCCTTTAACAATTTCTTTAATCGCTAAGGCGACGTTAGTTACCGGAATAAACGCCGTTTTCGAGGTCAGTTCCATGTTAGGCATTATTGAAATAATAATCGGGAAAAACACGACCATACTTAATGGCGTCATGTAATTTTGCGCTTCTTTAAACGAGCGTGCATAGATTGATATTGCCAGAGCTAATGCAGAAAAGGTTGCAGCTATAGGCAATAATAAGACAAAAATCATCAGTAAGTCTGTGATAGCCAATGTACTAAAAGCGGCTTTGATAAATTCAAGATCAGCAAAAGCCAGCGCTAAGGCTATCCAACACCCCATACTAATAACGGTTATCGTGGTTGATGCAATTGACGTAGTGAGTAGAGTAATGAATTTACCCAATACTAGCTCGGTACGAGTAATAGGTGTAAGTAATAAAGTTTCTAAGGTACCTCGTTCTTTTTCACCGGCCCCTAAATCAATAGCTGGATACGTTGCGCCTACCAGTACTAACGGAATAAGTAGATAAGGTAAAAACCCACCCACTTTTTCACCTAGGTTTTCGCGCTTATCGGCAGTGTCTACTTTAACTACATTAACTGGCTTTAAAATAGATTCTTGTGCGCTTTTATCTATACCAAAGCTCAATAATTTACTTTCTTGTAAAGTATCGCTGTACTCTTTAGCAAGCTCTTTGACACGCTCAAATAAGAAGTTAATTGATTTTGAATCATTAAATACAACTTGCCATTCGCTTTGCTGTTGCTCATTTAATGTTTGCACTGCATCACTTGGCAGGTATATTCCCATATCGATATCGCCGGCGTTTACACCAGCTTTTAGCTCCTCAACACTGTTGAAGGTTTTATCACCTTTATATATTTCAAAGCTTTTGTGATAAAACACTTTATCAGTAAATTCTGGTGCATAGTCGCCATTGATAATCACATAGGTATTTACTTTTTGTTCAGCATCAAGCGCAGCTTGCGAGGATATAAACGCAACCACAGCAAATAACAACGGGAAAACCACAATAGGAAATACCACCACGAACAATAAAGTTTTTTTATCGCGTAGTAGCTCTGTTAATTCCTTTTTAAATACTTCAAACATCATGTTTCTCCGTTAATATGTTCATAAACGCTTGGTTTAATTCTTCGCTGTTACCCGCTTGTTTAAATTCAGCAAGCGTGCCATCAAAACAACTAACGCCTTCATTAATTACCGCAACGCGGTCACATAAAAGCGCAACTTCATCTAAATGATGCGTAGAAAAAATAACAGGAGTACCTTGTGCCTTTAAGCCTTTAATAAAGTTAATCACCGTTTGGGTGGTCATAATATCGAGGCCGGTAGTTGGCTCATCGAGAATAACAACGTCTGGGTGATGTACCACAGCACGCGCAATGTTGGCTTTTTGCTTCATGCCGGTTGATAGGTTCTCAGCGCGTTTATCAATAAATTTATGCATATCGAGTAAGGTAAATAATTCTTCACAGCGTGCCTTAATAGCCTGCTTGCTCATGCCATGTAGCTTTGCAAAATATTCGATATTTTCTTTTACCGTTAAACGGCCATATAAACCAGTAGAGCCGGATAAAAAACCAATACACTTGCGCCCAATGAGTGGCTTTTTAATTATGTCGTTTCCTGCAATAGTAATACTGCCATCATCAGGTTTTAAAGCGGTAGAGATCATTCTTAATGTCGTGGTTTTGCCCGCGCCATTCGGTCCTAATAGCCCTAGTACTTCGCCTTTTGCACAGCTAAAGCTGACATTTTTAACCGAGTGAAAATAATCTTTATCTTCACGGGGGTCTATATCATCTATTTTATTTTTTTTATGATCTTTAGTGAGCTTAAATTTCTTTTTAAGCGCGGTAACTTCTATCATTTTCGTGTCCTTCGTTTCGGTCTAAAATAGTCCGTGTTATCGTAAAATGATGGATTGTTATTCTCATCACACCAACCAGGAACACCTAATAAAGGTAAAGGTGAAAGCTGTTTGTTATCGGCTAAACAATCATCAGTTTTAATCATCTCATAAAGGCGCTGATCTAGGTACTGGTATTGAGTTACTAAATCTTTACAAAATATTTCATCCGGTACATTTACAAATAAGGCTTTGCCAGTCAGTCCAATATAAGGTTTGGTTAACATTTCATAATTAGCATGGCCAAACATGAAAGGCGCAATGGTTTTACCCCACTGTACTTTGTGCTCTACAAATGCAGTTTTCCATTGATGATCTCTTAACCACTCTTTCCACTGTGATTCGCTGACAGCTAGCACAACCCCACACTCGTCAAACAAGGTCAGTGCGTTACGGTGTTTACTTCGTTGTTTTAATCCATGCAACGCTATTTCATGAACATGACGCTGATTAATAAGGGCTTTTGTTTTTGGAAATAAGCACCAAATAAAACCACCAAACAGATCATGCCAGTTTTGTTGTCGGGTGGGCACGTCCCCTGTTTCAAAAATGACTTGTTCATAATAGCGCTCAGCAAAATCAACCTTGGCATCATCGACAAAACGAATTGGCAGATTATTAGCATTGATGGCGTTTAAATACGGGGTAAAGTACGCAGGCTCAGGCCAGTCTGTTTGCTGATCTATTTTAAACAGCTGACGAAGGTGCTCAAATGCACCTCCATTTATACTCGTTACTTGAAATTGTTCTGGGGGAGTAAAACGCTTCATTGTTACCTTTACTGTACATTTTTATCAGCAACAGTTTACCGCATAAACTGGTTCTAATTAACAGAAGTTCATATACTAATGCCACTTAGAACAAAAAAGAGCCAATATGAAACGTTATTTTTCTTTGACCCTAATAACAACGGCAATTTTAGCCGGCTGTGCAACAACAAGTATTACATCTGATGATGTCGCTAAAGGCTACAACAGCATTCAAGCGGATGAAATTGCTAAGCATGTAAAAGTGTTAGCTTCTGATGAATTTGGTGGACGTGCTCCTTCATCTGAAGGTGAAAAGCTTACGCTTGATTACTTAACAAAAGAATTTACTGCTTTAGGCTTTGAGCCGGGTAATGGCGACAGCTTTTTCCAAGAAGTGCCGCTTGTATCGTTAGAAGCAGACTCTGATATGGTGCTTAATATTGGCGGTAAAGACTACCAATACAAAAAAGACATGGTTATGGGTAGTAGCCGTATTAGTGCGCAAGAAGGAATTGAAAACTCGGAGCTTGTATTTGTGGGCTACGGTGTTAACGCACCTGAATATAACTGGAATGATTACGAAGGCCTAGATGTTAAAGGTAAAACCGTTGTTATGCTGGTAAACGATCCGGGTTTTGCAACTAAAGATCCTGCTTTATTCACCGGCGATGCAATGACCTATTACGGGCGTTGGACTTACAAATACGAAGAAGCAAGCCGTCAAGGTGCTGCAGGCGCTATTATTATTCATGAAACTGCTCCAGCGTCTTACCCTTGGTCTGTGGTTGAGAACTCATGGAGTGGCGAGCAATTTGGTTTCGTAAAAGAAAACAATAATATGGACCGTGTTGCTGTTGAAGGTTGGGTTACTGTTGATGTAGCAAAAGAACTTTTTTCTAAAGCAGGCCTTGATTTTGAAACCGCCAAAGCAAACGCTGCCAAAGGTGCTTACCATGTTGATATGGGCGATTTAACAGCCACTGTGAATGTAAAGAACACCATCAAAAAATCGGTATCTTATAACTTTATTGCCACTCTTCCTGGTAGTAAAACACCCGATGAGCATATTATTTACTCTGCGCATTGGGATCATTTAGGAACGGATAAAAGCCGTAAAGGCGATCAAATTTATAACGGCGCACACGATAACGCAACAGGTACAGCCGGTATGATAGAAGTTGCCGAAGCCTTTACCAAACTAGGTAAACGCCCTGACCGTTCAATGACCTTTTTAGCGGTAACCGCTGAAGAGCAAGGTTTATTAGGCTCGAAATATTATGCCGCGAATCCAGTTATTCCAGCTAATAAAACCGTTGCAAATATTAATATGGACAGCTTAAACCTATTAGGTAAAGTAAAAGATATTAGTGTGGTGGGTATTGGTAAATCACAAATGGATGAGCTATTAGCAACTGCGGCCAAAGAGCAAGGCAGAACAGTATCGGGCGACCCTAAACCATCTTCAGGTGGCTACTACCGCTCAGATCACTTTGCCTTTGCTAATATGGGTGTTCCTGCCATGTATGCCGGTGGCGGTACACAAGCGTTTGACGATGAAACTGCAAATTACCGTAAGCGTATGAGCTTAGTACTGCGTGGTTGTTACCATCAACCTTGTGATAGATACCGCGATGAGTGGGATTTATCAGGTGCGGTTCAAGATTTACAATTATTTTATAAAGTAGGTTTTGATATTTCACAACAAACTCAGTGGCCTACGTGGAATGAAAACTCAGAGTTTCAACGTAAAAAGTAACTACTGCGGCAACACTTAAATGATATTGGTTATCATTTAACAAAATAGTACAGTGCGATCTCATTCTTTAATTAGGTCGTACTGTATGTTTTTAACATCCCATTTAGGAGTTATTTCGCCAGCTGCAAAACGTGTTTTTCATCAAAATAAACGCCTAATTTTACCTCTGTTAATTTTAGTCTGTTTAGCCCTGCCCGATTTACGCACCATAACAATTACTGCACTCAGTGATGCTTTTTTTCAAGTGAGTGTGTTTGTTGCTGCGACCTTATTTATTTACTACTACGCGATTGATCATTTACCCCAACTAGAGCTTCGTTACCTAAATGCTAAGTCACCGGTATTAGAGGTCAGCTTTGCTGCTTTTTTAGGCATGTTACCAGGCTGTGGTGGCGCGATTATTGTGGTGACTCAATTTACAAAAGGCCAAGCTAGCTTTGGCGCAATTGTGGCTGTATTAACGGCGACTATGGGTGATGCCGCGTTTTTATTATTAGCGACTCGCCCTACCGAGGGTTTAACCATCATGGCAATAGGGTTTGTGGTTGGTTCTGTAACGGGTTTAATCGTCAACACACTTCATAAAACAGGCTACTTATGCCCAACTGATCAAAAGCACACACCACAGATTACCCTTTTACCGACGAAGATAATTACGCTCAGTAAGCCTATTTGGTACATCGCTATTATTCCGGGGTTACTCATTGCCTTTTTACTCGCTTTTAATATTGATTTGAGCCAATTTGGGCAGTACACCACATTCACTGTTACTCATTTTGGCGCATTAATGGCGTTGTTTGTCGTATTTATGTGGGCGTTATCTTCAAAAGGTGAAAGCTATAAAGAAGTAACCTCAGAAGATGATATATGCAGTCCACCTTCAAAACTCACAAAAGTACTGCAAGATACTCATTTTGTAACCGCGTGGGTGGTTGCCTCCTTTATATTATTTGAACTACTGGTAACAGTGTTTGGCCTTGACTTAAAAACATGGTTTTTAAATTATGCTTATATGGCCCCGCTCATAGCGGTATTAATTGGTTTTTTACCTGGCTGTGGCCCGCAAATAATTGTTACCACTTTATATATTCAAGGGGTTATTCCGTTTAGCGCATTAGCGGCCAATGCCATTTCCAACGATGGCGATGCGCTTTTCCCAGCCATTGCCATGACACCTAAAGCGGCTATTATTGCTACAATTTATACCGCCATACCGGCATTAATGGTTGGTTATGGCCTGTATTTTCTGAGCTAAATCAGTCTAGCTTTTATTTATTTAGTTATAAAAAAACCAGCTAGTTGCTGGTTTTTTAATTTATAAATGAATATAAAGACTTAGCGCATAGCCATCATCATTTTAGCTGGCTGCTCTAAGTATTCTTTCCATAAATTATTAAAGCGCGCGATAGTGCCGCCATCAATTACACGGTGATCCCCTGACCAACTTACTTGCATAATTGCACGCGATACCACTTGCCCTTGCTCGTCAAAGCGCGGAAGGTGCTGTAATTTACCTAAGGCAACAATCGCCACTTCTGGCTTATTAATAATTGGTGTAGCTATAGTGCCACCAATTGCACCAATATTAGAAATACTAATAGTACCGCCTTTTAAATCATCTGGTGCTACGCGGCCTTCTCGAGCTGAGTCAGTTAATTGCGTTAAATTATTAGCCACCTCTACAATACTCTTAGTTTGGCAGGCTTTAATATTTGGTACTAATAAGCCCACTTTAGAGTCCACTGCAACCCCAATATTGTGATCATCATAGTAGGTAATTTCACTGCAATCATCATTTACTTTTGAGTTAAGTACCGGGAATTCAGTCATTGCCAAAGATAATGCCTTAATAAAAAACGGCATCATCGTAAGTTTAACGCCCTGTGCTTTATATTGCTCTTTAAGATCAGTTCGAAGTGCAATTAAATCAGTTAGATCAATTTCGTCACTGTAAGTAAAGTGCGGAATCGTTGAAACTGAAGCCACCATTTGTTTTGCCATGGCCGCTTTAATGCCTTTAATTACTTCTGTTCGCGTTCCACCCGCGCTAGTTGCGTGTTCAGTACTACGAGTGTTTTTACTCTGAGTCGTTTGTGGCTTGTTAAGCTCAGAGGTATCCATGCCAGATGGCACTTCATTTTTTATAAACGCCTCAATATCTTGTTTATAAATACGGCCATTTTTACCACTACCTGGTACGCAGGTTAAATCAACGTCAAGCTCACGCGCTTTACGCCTAACCGCCGGTGATGCAACCGCTTTTTCGTTAACTATTGCAGTTTGCGTTTGCTTAGCAGGTGCGTCTGACGTTGCGTTACTTTGTGCTTTTACAACTGCTTGGTTAACATCAACGTCTTCTTTTGCGACTTGCCCTGCAACCGTCATTTGAAATAATGGGCTATGCACCTTTGCAATTTCACCTTTTTGATAATACAGCTTTTGCACTGTACCGGTGTATTTAGCCGGTATTTGTACTAATGCTTTATCGGTCATTACATCACAAACGGCTTGGTCTTCTTCTATTTCATCGCCCTCTGCCACTAACCATTCAACAATTTCACACTCAACAATACCTTCACCAATGTCGGGTAAAATAAAGTCTTCTAAGTGTTCACGAGTACTTGTTGGTGAAGAAGCTGTTTGAGTCTCTTCACTAGGCGCTTCACCGGCAACATCCATTGCAAATAACGGCGCATGTACTTTAGCAATATCGCCTTTTTTACAATGCAGCTTAGTGATCACCCCATCGTGTACCGCTGGAATTTGCACTAAGGCTTTATCTGTCATCACATCACAAATAGGCTGATCTTCTTTTACAGTGTCGCCTTCTTGTACCAGCCATTCGACTACTTCGCATTCAACTATGCCTTCACCAATGTCGGGTAATATAAAATCTTTAGCCATGGAAACCCCTAAAAGTTCACTGATTGTTTAATTGCGGCCATTACTTTTAATGCATCTGGAACATATTCTTTTTCGAGCGCCAGCGGGTATGGCGTATCTAAACCACACACACGTAAAATAGGCGACTCTAAATGCAGAAAACACTCTTGAGCGATGGTTGCGGCTATTTCTGCGCCAAAACCGTTAGTAATAGGTGCTTCATGACTAACAATAAGACGGCCTGTTTTAGTCACTGATTTAGCAATCGTTTCAACATCCCATGGTAAAATACTGCGAAGGTCAATCACTTCACAGCTAATGCCCTGTTCACTGGCTTGCTTTGCCGCTGCTTCTATAATTTCCATTTGTGCACCCCACGCTAATAAAGTAACGTCAGTACCCTCTTGAACCACTTCAGCTTTACCAAGTTCAATGCTGTAATCTTCTTCAGGCACTTCACCAGTTGAAGCGCGGTATAAACGTTTGGGCTCAAAAAATAGCACTGGGTTGTCGTCTTTAATACACCCACGCAGTAAGCCTTTAGCTTGGTACGGGTTACGCGGCACGACAATTTTTAACCCTGGCGTGTGAGCAAAGTACGCTTCTGGCGATTGCGAGTGATACAAACCACCAGCAATACCGCCACCGTAAGGTGTACGAATCGTTAGATTACCCACATTAAACTCATTACCACTACGATAACGAAACTTAGCCGATTCATTCACTATTTGGTCAAACGCAGGAAAGATGTAATCAGCAAATTGAATCTCTGCCAATGCAGGTGCACCAAAGGCTGCCAAACCATTTGCAAAGCCTAAAATACCTTGCTCTGTGAGCGGGGTATTGAATACGCGATGCTTACCGTACTTTTCTTGTAACCCTGATGTCGCTCTAAAAACACCGCCAAAATAACCCACGTCTTCACCAAAAATACACGCTTGAGGATGTTCATTCATGGTGATATCTAAAGCAGAATTAATTGCATGTAGCATGTTCATTTTAGCCATTACTTAATTCTCCCTGCTGTTGTTGGGTAAGCGTCTGGATGTGCTTTTATATGCGTTTTAAGTTCATCATATTGACGTTGTAAAGATGGAATTGGCGTATCGTAAACATCTGAAATTAGCTCTTCTAACGCCGGCTTATCAATTACTTCAGCGCGTTTTAGTGCCGCTAAAATATCATCACGAATTGTTTCTTTCGCTTTGATATCTTCTGCGTCATCTAACCAATTTTGTTTTACTAACCACTTTCTAAAGCGCTCAATTGGGCATGTTTTATAGTTTGCTTCTTCATCTTTTGAACGGTAACCGCTTGGATCATCTGATGTTGAATGCGCACCTAAACGATACGCTATCGATTCAATTAATACCGGTTCACCTTGTGTTGCAGCAATTTCGCGGGCTTTTTTAGTAGCCGCGTAGACGGCGAGCGCATCACTGCCATCAACACGAATGGTTTTAATACCATAACCCACACCACGCGATGCAATCCCATCGCCTTTAAATTGCTCATCGGCTGGGGTTGAAATAGCATAACCATTGTTACGTGCAAAAAAGATAACCGGTGCTTTATGTACTGCAGCCATATTTAAGCCTGCATGAAAGTCACCTTCTGAGGCAGCCCCTTCACCAAAATAACAAATAGTAACGTTATCAATAGTACTTGCTAGTTCACCTGTTTTAGCATCAATGTGTTTTACTTTTTGACCATATGCGTAACCCGTAGCCTGTGGAATTTGTGTTCCCAAAGGTGATGAAATGGTCATGTAGTTAAGTGCTTTAGAGCCATAATGGATCGGCATTTGACGGCCTTTACCTAAATCTAATTCATTAGAAAACATTTGGTTCATAAATTGATCAAGGGTAAAACCACGATAGTGTAAGGCTGCTTGTTCACGATATTGCGCCATGATCATGTCATCTTGATCAAGGGCTGCAGCAGAGGCTGTTACCGCCGCTTCTTCCCCTAAACACTGCATGTAAAAGCTAACACGCCCTTGGCGTTGAGCACCCTGCATACGTTCATCCAATAAACGAATAAAACGCATGGTTTCGTATAATTTAATAGCGGTGTGTTTAGAAATATCAGGTGCAGGAGCACTAGGATGAATGTCGCCGTCCTCAGTTAAAATACTCAGGGTTGGAATATTAAGTGCGTGGCCGTCAATAAACTCAAGCTCATGATTAATATTCAGCGATACGTTATTGGGATTACTCATAACCTACCTTCTTTTGTTGTCGGTATCACAGCGCCCCTTTGGATTATTATTATGGGTGATAGTTGCTGAATAAACTTTGCAACATCTGCACTGTATTTAATTAAAGCTGCCAACACTTTACGTTAACGTAAAGTGTTATTCAACAAAACTGTGACCAAAGAAAAGTAAATAATGAGCAAAAAACTGGCAAGTTAACTATACATAAAATTAACCACTTATTAATCAGTTGGTTAAACTTTCATAACAAGTGGTCTGATGTGTTGATTTAGCTAAAGCGGCTATCCACTTGCATAGGGACTACCGTGAGTAATGCACGTTGCCCAATGGCAACCTGTGCGTTAGGAAAAATAATTGCTTCCCCTTCTACGTCGGCATATATGGCATTATCGCCATCGGTGGCTAAAAGCTCACCCTTTGCAAACCCTGTAAAATTCTCGGCATCGTCAGAAAACGGAAAACTAAAGTTTTGCTCTGTGCGGTTAATAGTACGATGAACAGAAAACAACTCAAAGTCGCTTGCATTAAATTCTGGGTATTTTACTTCTTTTTGGCTAATTAATGCAGTTAGAGTTTGTTTTGTTTTTGCAAAGCGTGACATGTCGTTTTCACCAAAGGGTTTCACTTGCCCAAGCTCTACAGTAAATGAGTCAGCCCCATGCACAAACGACGAATAGTAGCTAAACGTGGTAGCAGGCGACTTCATCATCAATACTGTATTTACACCACAGCTTAATAAGAACTGCAGTTGCGACTTTTTCCAAGGCTTGCCATGTAAGAATGGGTAAACAGCAAATTTTTCGTTTTTAGAACCGCGAATAGCGGTATGTAAATCATAATGACAGCGATACGTACCCTGCTCTGAACGCGCATAAAAATCGCTAACATATTGCTCAAGTTTATCAGCACGAACACGTTCGTCGTTCATCGCTATGCCATCAACAGTGTGGTGGCCGTTAAACAAGCGGTTTAAGTTCTCTTCTACAAATCGTTTACCAATATTAATTGACTGAGGATTACCAAAAATAAATAAAACACGTTGTTGTAATTCAAGTTGCTCACTAATAATGTGTTTAATGAGTTCATCGCAAATTTCAATGGGGGCTGTCTCATTGCCATGAATGGCACTGGATAGCACCACATTTTTTGACGTTATACAATCAGGTTCAAACTCAATCACTCCGGTATCGTGTATGGTAACCTGAGTATTGTTATTAAGCGTAAATTGACCTGCCTCTAAATGCCATTCATGGTTTCGCGAAAGCGTTAAAAAATCACCATCTTGTTTTAATTGATTAATATATTCTGCAGTGGCTGACATAACGATAAAAGCCCTTTTATTTTAAATTATAGATACAAAAACGGCTGATAAAATCAGCCGTTTTTAGTTGTAATTGCATATTAGCTAATCACTGAATCAACCAGTTTTTTAGCTTCTTTTTCTAATAAGGCTAAGTGCTCTTCGCCTTTAAATGATTCTAAGTAAATTTTATAAATATCTTCCGTACCTGACGGACGCGCCGCAAACCAGCCGCTTTCAGTTACCACTTTTAGCCCACCAATAGCTGCATTATTACCTGGCGCATGAGTTAGCTTTTGTAAAATAGGCTCACCCGCTAAGGTATCTGCTTTTACGTCATCAGCACTGAGTGCTTTTAATCGCGACTTTTGCTCAGGCGTTGCTGGCGCATCTAGGCGTTTATAAAGTGGCGCACCAAATTCTTGCTCTAGTTCTTTATACAGCGCAGACGGTGTTTTACCTGTAACTGCAAGAATTTCAGCGGCGAGTAAGCCCATGATAAAGCCATCTTTATCTGTACACCAAACCGTGCCATCAAAACGTAAGAAAGCCGCACCAGCGCTTTCTTCACCACCAAAGGCCAATTTGCCTTTGTTTAAACCCTCAACAAACCATTTAAAGCCAACGGGTACTTCTTTTACTTTACGCTTGTTGCGCTCAGTTACCTTGTCAATCATTGAGCTAGAAACAAGGGTTTTACCGATTTCAACACTGGCATCCCAATCACGATGCGTTAGTAAATAGTCAATCGCTACGGCTAAAAAGTGATTAGGATTCATTAACCCATCTGGTGTTACTATACCGTGACGGTCATAATCAGGGTCATTACCAATCGATAAATCAAAATCATCTTTAAGGGCAATTAAATTAGCCATTGAATAAGGTGATGAGCAATCCATACGAATTTTGCCATCTTTATCAAGCGGCATAAATGCAAAACGTGGATCAACACTGTCATTAACGACCGTTAAATCTAAATTATATTTTTGCGCAATCACTGGCCAAAAGTTAATGCCTGAGCCACCTAATGGATCAATACCAATCTTGATGCCTGCATCGCTAATCGCTTTTAAATTAATAATGTTTTTTAAATCATCAATATAAGGCGTCATTAAATCTTCGTAGCGAATAAAACCAGAACGTGAAGCTTTAGCAAAAGGAAACAGTTCTACTTCAACTAAGTCTTCTAATAATAATTGATTGGCTCTGTCTTCAATCCATTTTGTAACGTCTGTATCTGCAGGACCGCCATTGGGCGGGTTATATTTAAAACCGCCATCTTCTGGTGGATTATGAGATGGAGTCACTACAATGCCATCGGCAAGCTCGTTAGGATGATTTTTATTATAACTAACAATAGCATGGCTAATAACTGGCGTTGGAGTAAAGTCACCATTTTCTTGGGTGATCACTTGCACTTCATTAGCAACCAACACTTCTATTGCTGAGTTAAAGGCCGCCTCGCTCAGTGCGTGGGTATCTTTACCTAAAAATAACGGACCAAATATATCGTTCTGTTTTCTGTAATCACAAATAGCTTGGGTAATTGATAATATGTGCGATTCGTTAAATTTTACATCGTAGGCACAGCCTCGATGCCCTGAGGTGCCAAATGCAACACAATGCTCGGGGTTTTGCTCTAAGTCAGGCTCATTTAAATAATACGCAGACACTAACTTTGGTACATTCACTAAAGCCGATTGTGGTGCAGTTTTACCTGCGCCGGAATGAATTGCCATGGTCTTTCCTTAAAGATAATCACGAATTTTTTCAGCTTGCTCATTGCTATAGCCTAAGCTAAGTGCAACTTCATGCAGCATCATTTTTTTACGAGTAGTATTTGAATTTGTCATCACCCAATATTCACTGTCGGTGATGTTTTTAGGGTTCATA
Organism: Pseudoalteromonas sp. MQS005; assembly: GCF_001661605.1. Taxonomy (NCBI): domain Bacteria; kingdom Pseudomonadati; phylum Pseudomonadota; class Gammaproteobacteria; order Alteromonadales; family Pseudoalteromonadaceae; genus Pseudoalteromonas; species Pseudoalteromonas sp. MQS005. The sequence continues at coordinate 12,937 of NZ_LYRQ01000002.1, forward strand.
CTACTGCCGCTATTCACTAAGTCTTCTTTACTGGTCGCGAAGTAAACACGATCTCGACCTTTAATATCTAGCACCGCAGAGAAGTCTGTTTTGTGCGTTCGGTAAAATGCACTTAATATAAATAAGAAACGACCAACAACACCTTTTTGCATTGCCAGCTCTTCTTTATTTAAAATGTTAAATACGTTCGCATTCTTTTTATTTACCGGCGGTTTTGCCACTTGGGTTGGCTGTTCAACGTCTGCTATAGGTTGTTCTAGTGATGAATTAGACACACTAACGGTTTCATTTTTATGATCAGTGTCTAATTTAGTGGTGTTAATTTTTTCGCCGTTGAGATTTAATAAACGACGTAAAATAGTGGATGCACTCTCACCAATACTCTGTGTATTGCTTGCAATGTACTGATATAACTCGTCGTCTATGTCGATTTGTTTCATGTTCTTCCTGTCATTACGGGTCACATTTTTCTTTCGATATGATTATACCCAAATCACCTCAAGATGCGAGTTTCAGTTGGAATTAAAAGCGATTTAGGCAAGGCATTGATTGCAAACAATAGTCGTTCTATTGCTAAAACCAATAACGCAGTATAAATCGCTTTTAAACCAACCCTCTGGGCGTTTCACAGGAACTTACTCTCATCGTTGTTAATTTTTAAAAGGGATCACCATTGTTGCAAACTAACGCCTTGATATTAAGCCCCGGTGAAACGCTGAATTCTGTATCTTGTGATGGTTTGGGTATATACCCAATCCAGTTAGAAATGCGAGTTACAACCCACGCGCCCCTAAACATAATAGTAATTAATAATGACCAAATAATCAGGAAGCTAGGTATTTTTGAGTCCAACATACAAATAATATCTGTATTTTTTGCTTTTTAGGGTAATGCTCGGCAAACTATGCGCAAAATTGAAGGAGACGTCTATGCAATTAAATTACAAACAAATTGGTCAAGGTCCAAATGTTATTTTGATCCATGGACTGTTTGGCTCTTTAGAAAACCTTAATGTGATTGCAAAGCCATTAAGCGAGCATTTTTGTGTAACCAACGTTGATTTACGTAATCATGGCCTTTCGCCCCACAGCGATGAAATGGATTATACTGCAATGGCTAATGACGTTGTTGAATTAATGACGGCATTAAACATACAAAAAGCGCATCTGGTTGGGCACTCTATGGGCGGCAAAGTGGCGATGCAAATAGCACTGAGCCATACTGATTTAGTCGATAAACTAGTGGTTCTTGATATTGCGCCTGTGAGCTACCCTGCGCGCCATACCCAAATACTTGAGGCTTTAAATGCAGTAAAAAATGCAGATATTAGTGATAGAAAGCAAGCTGATTTAGTAATGCAACCGTATATAGAGGAGATAGGTGTACGTCAGTTTTTATTAAAAAGCTTATATAAAAATGATGATGGGCACTTTGTTTGGCGCTTTAATTTACCTGTGCTCGATGATAAATATTCAACTATTACAGCAAACATTAATGCAAATAATTCTTGTTTGTGCGAAACTCTGTTTATTAAAGGTAATGACTCTGACTACATTTTAACCGAGCATCGCGAAGCGATTAATGCGCTGTTTACAAACGTCAGTGCAAAAATCATTCATGGTGCGGGTCATTGGTTACATGCCCAAAAACCACAGGCTGTAAACAAAGCAATCAATGATTTTTTAACTGCAGTTTAATGTTATTTTTATGGCGTGTTTTTGATTTATCACACTAAATAATTAAAGATTTATGTGCTATAGTACGCGCCGTTTAATTTAAAGGTTATACGTCGATGGTCAGTCAGTTTATTAACGAATTTGATACCTTAGGGTTGTATTTTGGCTTAGCAGGTATTTTTATTTTTATCGGCTTGGCAATTAAAGACGTACTGAAAAGCGGCAATGTGCCTAAATTTGGTCGTTATATTGTGTGGCTGGTACTCTTTTTAGGTTGCTCTGGCTTTATTGCCAAAGGACTTATTCAGGTATTTTGGCAAGGTGCGGGTGTAGGTTAAGCATGGCCAAGTCAGAAACAGATAGAACAACGCTTGATTTATTTGAATACGAGAAACGTCCAGGTAGACCTAAAACTAATCCCCTTCCTCGGGATATGCAGTTAAAGGTTAATAAACGTAATCAAATAAAAAGAGATAAGGCACGTGGTTTAAAGCGTGTTGAATTTAAAGTTTCGTCACAGCTGTATCAGGCACTGAGTGATATGGCAGATGCACAAAATATTAGCCGCAGTGCGTTGATCGAAACAATTTTACAAGAAAGATTGGCTATTGATAGATAAAAGGTTTAAATCCATGGCAAGTGTAGGCATTTTTTTCGGAAGTGACACAGGTAACACAGAACACGTAGCAAAAATGATCCAAAAAGAATTGGGTAAAAAGCTCGTTGCTGTGCATGACATTGCAAAAAGCTCTAAAGAAGAGATTGCTGAGTTTGATCTGATCTTATTCGGTATTCCAACTTGGTATTATGGTGAAGCACAATGTGATTGGGATGATTTCTTTCCTGAGCTTGAAGAAGTAAGCTTTGAAGGTAAACTAGTGGCTATTTTTGGCTGTGGCGACCAAGAAGACTATGCAGAATACTTCTTAGATGCTATGGGCATGATCAACGATATCGTAACAGAACGTGGCGCTATTGTTGTTGGCCATTGGCCAACAGACAGTTATGATTTTGAAGCATCAAAAGGCATGGCTGATGACAAACATTTTGTTGGTTTAGGTATTGATGAAGACCGTCAGCCAGAATTGACTGAGCAGCGTGTTAAGCAGTGGTGTGCTCAGGTATATGATGAAATGTGCTTAAGTGAGTTAGCAGATTAATCCCCCCCTTTTAAATGCTAACTGTTTAAAATATTATCAAACAGTTAGCATTTTTCGCGTTAATATTGATATAGATCAATTGTTCTTTGCACTTCCTGCTAAGGCACGTTATCCTAACTGTTATTGTGACGAGTACATCTTGCAAGATGTCTAGTATAACTAAATAAAATTGAGACAGATTTAATGACTGATCATAACTTGGAACTTAAAAAAGCCGGGCTAAAGGTAACTTTACCGCGTATTAAAATTTTAGAGATTCTTCAATCTCCAGATAACCAACACATAAGCGCTGAAGATGTTTACAAGGTTTTATTAGATCTAGGCGAAGAAATTGGTCTTGCGACTGTTTACCGTGTTTTAAACCAATTTGATGATGCAGGAATTGTAAGCCGTCACCACTTTGAAGGCGGTAAGTCAGTATTTGAACTTTCTGGCAGCACTCACCATGACCACTTAGTGTGTTTAAAATGTGGCAAGGTTGTTGAGTTTGAAGATGATTTAATTGAACGTCGTCAACTTGAAATAGCTGAAGAAAACGGTATTAAGCTGACCAATCACTCTCTTTACCTATATGGCGAATGTGAAGATAAAGACGCGTGTAAAGCGTTTGCGCAAAGCAATAGTTAAAAGCCTATTTAGTTTAATAAAAAAAAACCTGCGATTAAGCAGGTTTTTTTATAACTAAAAAATAGAGCAGTATTATTTGTGCTCTATTTTAGCCCACGAATCACGTAAGCCTACCGTTTGGTTAAATACCACGTTTTCTGATTTAGTATCACGTGAGAAATAACCGGTACGCTCAAACTGAAAACCTTGTGCAGGTACAGAATTAGCCAATGAAGGTTCAAGTTTAGCATTAGAAATAACCACTAATGAGTCTGGGTTTAACGTGCTTTCAAAGTCCTCTGCGGCTGCAGGGTTAGGCACACTGAATAAACGGTCATATAAACGTACTTCAGCTGTCACTGACTCAGGCGCAGATACCCAATGAATAACCCCTTTTACTTTACGACCATCGCTTGGATTTTTACCCAATGTTTCAGGATCGTAAGTACAGTAAATAGTTGTAATTTCACCATTGTCGTCTTTTTCAACACGCTCTGCCTTAATCACATAAGCACCACGTAAGCGTACTTCTTTATCAAGCACTAAACGTTTAAACTTATTGTTCGCTTCTTCACGGAAATCTTCGCGTTCGATAAAAATTTCACGCGTGAAAGGCACTTCACGGCGACCCATTTCTTCTTTATTTGGGTGATTAGCCACAGAAAGCGTTTCTACTTTATCGGCATCATAATTCTCAATCACAATTTTCACTGGATCAAGAACAGCCATAGCACGCGGAGCATTTTCGTTTAAGTCATCACGGATACACGCTTCAAGCATACCCATTTCAACCATATTTTCTTGCTTGGTAATACCGATACGCTGACAAAATTCACGAACAGATGCTGGTGTATAACCACGACGACGCAGACCCGCAATGGTTGGCATACGCGGATCATCCCACCCTTCTACGTGCTTATTAACCACTAAGTCATTAAGCTTACGCTTTGACATAATTGTGTATTCAAGGTTTAAACGTGAAAACTCAATTTGTTGCGGGTGACATTCAAGGCTGATGTTATCCAATACCCAGTCATATAAACGACGGTTATCTTGGAACTCTAGCGTACATAATGAATGAGTAATGCCTTCAAGTGCATCAGAAATACAATGCGTGAAGTCGTACATTGGGTAAATGCACCACTTATCCGCTGTTTGATGATGATTAGCAAAACGTATACGGTATATAATTGGATCGCGCAGCACCATAAATGAGCTGGCCATATCTATTTTAGCGCGAAGGACACATTCACCTTCTTTAAATTCACCGTTACGCATTTTTTCAAATAATGCGAGGTTTTCTTCAGGTGATGTTTCGCGGTATGGGCTGTTATTACCAGGCTCTTTTAATGTACCACGGTATTCGCGAGCTTGATCTGCAGTTAAGAAACAAACATACGCTAAGCCTTTATTAATAAGCTCTACCGCATAACCATAAAGTAGATCAAAATAGTTTGACGAATACTTAATCTCACCATCCCAATTAAACCCTAACCACTGTACGTCTTCTTTAATTGAATTAACGTAGTTAATATCTTCTTTTTCTGGGTTTGTATCGTCAAAACGAAGGTTACATAAACCGTTATAGTCTTTGGCGATACCAAAATTTAGGCAAATTGATTTTGCATGGCCAATATGTAAAAAGCCATTAGGTTCAGGTGGAAAACGGGTATGCGTTGTGGCATGTTTTCCACTTGCTAAATCTTCATCAATTCGGGTTCTAATAAAGTTATTTGGGCGATTCTCGATTTCCGCCATAGGATTATAAACCTCTGTATATTGCGTGATAACAAAACTACTGCATTATTACAAAAACCAACCTTAACATACAGTAATAGATGCGGGTTTATGCAGTTATTACCAAAGTTTGTTAGATAAGGGATAGTTTATGAGCAAAATTTGTTTTAGCGCAATATTAAAGTCATTAAAGCGATTTATAGTAAACGAATAACCCCAACTTAAAGGAACGAAGATGGCCTCATTAAATCAACACCGCATATATATTCCAAGTAATGCACGTGCAAATCATTACTTATTAGCCGAAATTACACCTAATGAAGATTTTTATAAAAACTTCAGTAATATTAATGCTTGCTATGAACGAATTGCGCGTCAGTTATTTGCATCATGTGATGAATATGAACTGCATAATGTCCATTTACTCGCAAATGATAAACTCCCCGTGGTGAGATTTCATGATGAGTCTTACCAACTTGAAACCGATAAGCAAATGTTGTTTTTTTATAACCCTCGTTACCATGAAGCGCATAAACTTCATCACACAGAAAATCAGCAAAGTAAAAAAATACGCCTATTGTTTTTAGCTACTGGTGAAGATATACGTGCCCACTCTGCGCAATTTCATACCAATGTACAAAAAGTATTGAGTCATTTACAAGATCAGTTATTCTTAGACCAGCCAAGCTTTAAGCTGCGCGATCATCAACATTTAACCTATGATTTATTCGCTAAAGAAAAAGGTAATAAAGAAAGCTATGGATATAAACTAAGAAGTTTATACCCTCGTTATCAATCCAGACAATGCGCAATACCTAGTAGCCATGCTGAAATGACTTACGTCACCTTCTCTATTCCCGTGTCACGTAATATTAAAACGCAATTTCAAACACAAATTAATAGCCATACTTATAAACCGTTTTATAACCACTTTTTGCAGTTATTTACTCAACTTTGTGAAGATAACAAACTCACCCATGCAGCGATGGTTGCCAATGGGGCAATGCCAATAATTCGTAATAGTGAAGTAGATAGAAATGAGGGAAATGGTGAGTTACAAAAAATTAGTTTTGATATAGAAGATTCAGCGCCACAAATGAAAGTATTTTTTGATGAAAATAAACTCGTAGAGACGCTGCATTTTGTGATTGTTGCCGCCGCGCATAATAAACATGAGATTGGCTATGGTCGCTTTATGAATCAAGTAGAGAAAACCGTTCATGCATTCTGTGATGAATTAGCTATTAATAAGCAGCGCCAAGATTTATCTCTGCGATTTTTTCAACATATTAGTTACCCGTTTTAAGATTAAGGGCAATACGCTCTAGCCATACATAAAAAAGGCTCGCAATTGCGAGCCTTTTTTAAAGAATAACCGCTGATTACCAGCCTGTTTTTTCTTTAAGTGCTTTACCGATATCAGCCAGTGAACGTACAGTTTTTACGCCCGCAGCTTCTAATGCAGCAAATTTCTCATCAGCAGTACCTTTACCGCCTGCGATGATTGCGCCAGCGTGACCCATACGCTTACCTTCTGGTGCAGTAACACCAGCAATGTAAGAAACAACAGGTTTAGTTACGTTAGCTTTGATGTACTCTGCAGCTTCTTCTTCTGCAGTACCACCAATTTCACCAATCATTACGATTGCTTCAGTTTGGTCGTCTTTTTCGAACATTTCTAAAACGTCGATAAAGTTAGTACCTGGGATTGGGTCGCCACCAATACCAACACACGTAGACTGACCAAAACCAGCATCTGTAGTTTGTTTAACTGCTTCGTACGTTAAAGTACCAGAGCGTGAAACAATACCTACTTTACCAGGCTTGTGGATGTGACCAGGCATGATACCAATCTTAGTCTCACCAGGAGTGATAACACCTGGACAGTTAGGACCGATCATACGTGTACCTGTTTGATCTAGTTTAACTTTAACGTCAACCATATCAAGTGTAGGAATACCTTCAGTAATACAAACAATTAGCTCGATGCCCGCATCGATTGCTTCTAAGATTGCATCTTTACAAAAAGGTGCTGGTACGTAGATAACTGATGCAGTTGCGCCAGTTGCTTCTACAGCATCACGTACAGTGTTAAATACTGGAAGACCAAGGTGCGTTTGACCGCCTTTACCTGGGCTTACACCACCAACCATTTGTGTACCGTACTCAAGCGCTTGCTCTGAGTGGAAAGTACCTTGACCACCAGTGAAACCTTGACAGATAACTTTTGTATCTTTATTGATTAATACAGACATTATTTGCCCTCCGCAGCAGCAACAACTTTTTCAGCCGCGTCTGTTAATGATTCAGCAGCGATGATGTTTAGATCAGACTTAGCAAGTACTTCACGACCTAGTTCAGCATTAGTACCTTCTAAACGTACAACTACTGGTACGTTTACGCCAACTTCTTTAACTGCACCAATGATGCCTTCTGCAATCATGTCACAACGAACGATACCGCCGAAGATGTTAACTAAAACAGCTTTAACGTTGTCATCTGAAAGGATAATTTTGAATGCTTCAGATACACGCTCTTTAGTCGCGCCGCCACCAACATCTAGGAAGTTAGCTGGCTTGCCACCGTGTAGGTTTACGATGTCCATAGTACCCATTGCTAGGCCTGCACCGTTAACCATACAACCTACGTTACCATCAAGGGCTACGTAGTTAAGCTCGAAGCTTGCTGCGTGAGCTTCACGCGCATCTTCTTGAGATGGATCGTGCATTTCACGGATTTTAGGTTGACGGTAAAGTGCATTACCATCGATACCGATTTTACCATCTAGACAGTGAAGGTTACCTTCATCTGTGATTACTAGCGGGTTGATTTCAAGTAATGCGAAATCGAAATCGTTGAACATATTACCAAGACCCATGAAGATCTTAACAAACTGTTTCATTTGCGTTGGGTTAAGACCCAATTTAAAACCAAGCTCACGTGCTTGGTAAGCTTGAGGACCTACTAATGGATCGATCTCAGCTTTGTGGATAAGTTCTGGTGTTTCTTCAGCAACAGTTTCAATTTCAACGCCGCCTTCAGTAGACGCCATGAACACAACTTTACGAGAAGCACGGTCAACAACAGCACCTAGGTACAGTTCGTTAGCGATGTCAGTACAGCTTTCTACTAAAATTTTAGCAACTGGCTGGCCTTTCTCGTCTGTTTGGTAAGTAACTAGGTTTTTACCTAACCAGTTAGCTGCAAACGCTTTAACTTCGTCGATAGTTTTAACTAGCTTTACACCGCCAGCTTTACCACGTCCACCTGCGTGAACCTGAGTTTTAACAACCCACATATCGCCGCCAATCTTTTCAGCAGCTGCTGCAGCTTCTTCAGGTGTATCGCAAGCGAAACCTTGAGAAACTGGTAAACCATATTCGGCAAAAAGTTGTTTTGCCTGATACTCATGCAAATTCATGATGCTTTATCCAATTTTTTATATTAAAAGAGTTGAATATTTATGCAAATAAACAACTATCCCAAATTGCGTGCCTAGTATAGATCTCATGGCGCTACATGAAAACCCCAGTATGACCATAGGCACAAAAAAAAAGCTGTGATTTTAACTCACAGCTTATATTTCATACTACTTAATTAAACATCCAGCAGTAAACGTGTTGGATCTTCAAGTAACTCTTTAATTGTTACTAAGAAACCAACTGATTCTTTACCATCGATTTGGCGGTGATCGTAAGATAACGCTAGGTACATCATAGGTAAGATTTCAACTTTACCATTTACAGCCATTGGACGATCTTGGATTTTGTGCATACCCAAAATTGAAGACTGCGGTAAGTTAATAATTGGAGTAGATAGTAACGAACCGAATACACCACCGTTGGTGATAGTGAAGTTACCGCCGGTCATATCGTCAAGCGTTAGCTTACCATCACGACCTTTAAGCGCTAGCTCACGAATACCCTTTTCGATTTCTGCAACAGATAGCTTGTCACAGTCTTTAAGTACAGGTGTTACTAAGCCACGAGGTGTAGAAACAGCAATGCTGATGTCGAAATAGTTGTGGTAAACAATATCATCGCCGTCAATTGATGCATTTACATCTGGGAAACGCTTTAACGCTTCAGTCACTGCTTTCACGTAGAAAGACATGAAACCTAAACGGATACCGTGGCGCTTTTCAAATACTTCTTGGTACTGCTTACGAAGATCCATGATAGGCTTCATGTTAACTTCGTTAAATGTAGTTAACATTGCAGTAGAGTTTTTCGCTTCAAGAAGACGATTCGCAATTGTTTTACGTAAACGTGTCATAGGCACACGTTTTTGCGTGCGGTCACCCATAGGTGATGCTGGCGCTGCTTCAGCTTTTGCTGCTGGCGCAGGTGATTTCAAGAATTGATCAACATCTTCTTTAGTCACACGACCATTTTTACCTGAACCTTTGATTTTTGATGCATCAAGGCCTTTCTCAGCAATTAAACGACGAACTGATGGCGTTAACACATCTGAACCCTCGCTTGAGCTTTCTTCTTTGGCTGCTGGTGCATCCGCTTTTGCGTCAGATTTAGCGGGTGCAGCGCCTGCTTTTACTTTACCAATTACTTGCTCACCAAGAACAGTATCGCCTTCGTTATGAATGATTTCACCCATAACGCCGTCTTCTTGGGCAACCACTTCAAGTACAACTTTATCTGTTTCAATATCAACCAAGTTTTGGTCGCGTGTTACCGCGTCACCTGGTTGAACATGCCAAGTAGCAATTGTTGCATCTGCAACTGATTCTGGAAGTACAGGTACTTTAATATCCACTTCTTTACCTTCTGATGCTGGTGCTGATTGCGCCGCCGGCGCGTCTTCTGATTTTTCTGATGCTGAGCTATCTTCTTTTGGCTCTTTACTTGGTGATGCTTCTTGCGCATCACCAATTAAACCGATCACTTGGTCACCAAGTACCGTAGCACCTTCTTCTTGTGAAATTTCAGTGATTACACCGTCATTTTGTGCAACCACTTCTAAAACCACTTTGTCTGTTTCAATATCTACTAAGTTTTGGTCACGGCTTACTCTGTCGCCAACACTTACATGCCATGTAGCAACGGAAGCATCTGCAACCGACTCAGGAAGAACAGGAACTTTAATTTCTGTGCTCATTGCTTATCCTTTCTTTTCTATAGTAAGCGCGTCGGCAACGAGCGCTTGTTGTTCTTTAGTATGTACTGACATATATCCACATGCAGGAGATGCTGATGCCTTACGGCCTGCATATTTCAATTTTGCACCTTGTGGAATTGCATCAACAAAGTGATGTTGTGAACAGTACCAAGCGCCTTGGTTTTGCGGCTCTTCCTGACACCACACAAAATCAGTAACGTGTTGGTAACGTTCAATAATTGCTTTCATTTCGTCATGTGGGAACGGGTAAAGCTGCTCAACACGAACAATTGCAATATTGTCTTGCTCAAGTTTACGACGTTCTTGTAATAATTCGTAGTAAACTTTGCCGCTACAAAATACAACACGTTCTACTTTCTTAGCATCAATCTCATCAATTTCATCAATGATATTGTGGAACACACCTTCAGATAACTCTTCAAGTGTCGATGTTGCTAATGGATGACGTAATAACGATTTCGGTGTCATTACAATCAATGGACGACGCAGTGGTCTAACTGATTGACGACGTAACATTGCGTACACTTGCGCCGGTGTTGATGGCACACATACTTGCATGTTGTGATCAGCACAAAGCTGTAAAAAGCGTTCTAGACGAGCTGAGCTGTGCTCTGGACCCTGACCTTCATAGCCATGAGGTAACAAACACGTTAAGCCACATAAGCGACCCCACTTTTGCTCACCTGAACTTAAGAACTGGTCAAATACCACCTGTGCACCATTAGCGAAATCACCAAATTGTGCTTCCCACAATACTAATGAGGTCGGCTCTGCAGTTGCATAACCATATTCAAATGCTAATACCGCTTCTTCAGACAGTACTGAGTCGAACACTTCAAACGTACCTTGATCTTCACTAAGGTTCTGTAATGGTAAATACGTTGCACCATCTTTTTGACTATGAACAACCGCATGACGGTGGAAGAAGGTACCACGACCTGAATCTTGTCCAGTTAGACGAATATCAGTGCCTTCAGCTGCAATAGTTGCATACGCTAAAGTTTCTGCCATACCCCAATCAAGTGGTTTTTCGCCAGCAGCCATTGCTTTACGATCATCGTATATTTTTTTAACACGAGATTGTGCTTTGTACTCTTCTGGGTAACTTGCAACTATGTTACCAAGTTCTTTAAGCTTTTCTACCGAAACGCTAGCATCGTAATCAACACTCCATTCATGGCCTACATACTTAGCCCAATCTGAAGAGTGTGATGTTTCTGGCTGTATTTCTTCAACAACACAGTTGCCATCGTCTAAACCATTACGGTAATCATCAGCAAGCGCTTTCACTTCATCTTCTGTGAAAGAACCTTCAGAAATCAGCTGATCCGCGTAGATTAAACGAGGTACTGGGTGTTTTTTAATTTTTTGGTACATAATTGGCTGTGTAGCGTTAGGCTCATCAGCTTCGTTATGACCATGGCGACGGTAACAAACAAGGTCAATCACAACGTCACGTTTAAACTGATTTCTAAAATCAAGCGCGAGTTGCGTTACAAAAGCAACCGCTTCAGGATCGTCAGAGTTTACGTGGAAAATTGGCGATTGAACCATTTTTGCGATATCAGTACAGTAATCAGTTGAGCGTACATCGTCTTTTTTACTTGTTGTAAAACCAACTTGGTTATTAACAACAATACGGATACTACCGCCACAACTAAATGCATTAGTTTGCGATAAGTTAAACGTTTCTTGAACAACACCCTGACCTGCAATTGCTGAGTCGCCGTGGATAGTGATTGGAAGTGCTTTGCTGCCTGTTTTGTCATTAAGACGATCAAGACGTGCACGCACAGAGCCCATAACCACCGGATTTACGATTTCTAAATGCGACGGGTTAAACGCAAGTGCCATGTGCACGTTGCCACCTTTAGTCGCGAAATCTGATGAATAACCCATGTGGTATTTAACATCACCTGAGCTTAACGTTTCTTTGTGCTTGCCAGCAAACTCATCAAAAAGTTCTGATGGATTTTTGCCTAGCACATTAACGAGAACATTTAAGCGACCACGGTGGGCCATACCAATAACGGCTTCTTTTTGGCCACTTTCACCGGCACGGTGAATAAGCTCTTTTAACATAGGCACTAACGCATCGCCACCTTCAAGTGAGAAACGCTTAGCACCCGGGAACTTAGCCCCTAAATATTTTTCAAGACCATCAGCCGCTGTTAATCCCTTGAGGATTCGTAGCTTTTCATTTTTATCAAATTTTGGCCTAGACTGAACAGACTCTAAACGCTGTTGTAACCAACGCTTTTCTTCTGTTGATGTGATGTGCATATACTCGGCGCCAATAGAACCACAGTAAGTGGTTTTTAGTGCTTGGTATAACTCACCTAAAGGCATAGTATCGCGGCCAACGGCAAACGATCCTACGTTAAATTCGCGGTCAAAGTCAGCATCCGATAAGTCGTGGTACTCTAGCTCTAAATCTCGTACACGTTCTCGTTGCCAAATACCTAGTGGATCTAGGTTTGCATTTTGGTGTCCACGAAAACGGAAAGCATTAATAAGTTGCAGTACTTTAACCTGTTTAAGGTCGCCACCACTGCCCTCTGCTACCACTACTTCTCTATGCTTGTTTTTAGCAAGCGCCGCAAATTGTGAACGAACTTCTGAATGTTTTACTTCAACATCCACACCATCTACTTTTGGTAACTGTTCGAACACTTCTCGCCATTCTTCTGGCACCGAAGTCGCATCGTCTAAATACGCTTCATAAAGCTCTTCAACATAAGCAACGTTACCGCCGTTTAAATGTGAAGATTCTAGCCATGCCTTCATCACACCTTCGTGCATTTATAAGCCCTTTTTTTTAGCGCAGAAATTAATAGTTATATAACAAGATGGCTAATAAATTATTAGCCATCTTTCGTCTACTAGAAATTAAACCGAGCGGTTTAATAACATAGATTTTATTTGTCCAATTGCTTTGGTCGGATTAAGACCCTTAGGACAAACGCTAACACAGTTCATGATACTGTGGCAACGGAACACACTGAATGCATCGTCTAAGTCAGCTAAACGCTCTTCTGTTGCTGTGTCTCGGCTATCAGCTAAGAAACGGTAAGCATGAAGAAGGCCTGCTGGACCTATAAACTTATCTGGATTCCACCAGAAAGAAGGACACGATGTAGAACAACATGCACATAAAATACACTCGTAAAGCCCATCTAATTTATCACGTTCTTCGATAGATTGAAGACGTTCACCTGCAGCAGGCTCATCATTAATTAGATACGGTTTTACTTTTTCGTATTGAGTGTAGAACTGACTCATGTCAATAACAAGGTCTCGAACAACAGGAAGTCCAGGTAATGGACGTACTACGATTTTACCTTTGCCATTTTTTTGCAGCGTAGATAAAGGAGTAATACATGCTAAACCGTTCTTACCATTCATGTTTACGCCGTCTGAACCACACACGCCTTCACGGCATGAACGACGAAACGATAGTGTAGGATCTTGCTCTTTTAATAGTAAAAGTGCATCCAATACCATCATGTCTTGGCCTTCCTCAGTTTGCAAAGTGTAATCTTGCATACGAGGTGCGTTATCAACATCCGGATTGTAACGATAAACTGAAAATTGTACTTGTGCCATCGTCTCGCTCCTAGTAGGTACGTGCTTTAGGTGGGAAAGCTTCACGTGTTTTAGGCTCGTAGTTTACTTTACGCTTGCTCATTTCATCCGTTACCGGATTAAATACTGAGTGACATAACCAGTTTTCGTCATCACGATCTGGGAAGTCAAAGCGAGAGTGTGCGCCACGGCTTTCAGTACGGAAGTTTGCAGCTACTGCAGTTGAGTAAGCTGTTTCCATTAAGTTGTCTAGTTCTAAACATTCAATACGCATGGTGTTAAAGTCTGATGATTTGTCATCAAGACGCGCGTGCTGTAAACGTTCACGGATTTCTTTAAGTTCAGTAAGACCTGTAGCCATTGAGTCACCTTCACGGAATACCGAGAAGTTAAGCTGCATACATTGTTGTAGGTCTTTCTTGATTTGAACTGGGTCTTCGCCTTGACCAGCTGTTGAGTTTTCCCAACGGTTAAAGCGCGCAAGAGACGCTTCTAAGTCAGACTCTGAAGCCGCTTTAGAAATTTCAACGTCATTTAGGTATTTACCTAAGAAGTTACCTGCTGCACGGCCAAATACAACTAAATCAAGTAATGAGTTACCACCTAAGCGGTTAGCACCATGTACAGATACACAGGCAATCTCACCAACAGCAAATAAACCTTGTACTACTTTTTCGTTGCCAGCAGCATCGATATTAAGTACTTGACCATTTACGTTTGTTGGCACACCACCCATCATGTAGTGACATGTTGGGATAACTGGAATCGGTTCTTTTGCAGGGTCAACGTGAGCAAATGTTTTAGCAAGATCACATACACCTGGAAGACGTAAGTTAAGCGTTTCTTCGCCTAAGTGGTCAAGTTTCAACTTAAGGTGAGGACCCCAAGGACCATCACAACCACGACCTTCACGAATTTCTGTCATCATTGAACGAGCAACAACGTCACGAGACGCTAAATCTTTAGCATTTGGTGCGTAACGTTCCATGAAGCGTTCGCCATCTTTATTTAAAAGATAACCACCTTCACCACGACAACCTTCAGTTACTAGCGTACCAGCGCCAGCTATACCTGTCGGGTGGAACTGCCACATTTCCATGTCTTGCATAGAAATACCAGCACGTGCAGCCATACCAACACCGTCACCGGTATTAATGTGAGCATTGGTTGTTGATGCGAAAATACGACCTGCACCACCTGTCGCTAACACAACTGCTTTTGATTTGAAGAAGGTGATTTCACCTGTTTCAATTTCAATCGCTGTACAGCCTACTACATCGCCATTATCGTTTTTAACTAAATCAAGTGCATACCATTCTGAGAATACATTGGTTTTGTTTTTAACGTTTTGTTGATAAAGAAGGTGTAATAATGCATGACCCGTACGGTCAGCTGCTGCTGCAGTACGCGCAGCCTGTTCACCACCAAAGTTTTTCGATTGACCACCGAAAGGACGTTGGTAAACACGGCCATTTTCAAAACGCGAAAATGGTAAGCCCATGTTTTCTAATTCAGTAATAGCTTCTGGGCCAGTTTGACACATGTATTCGATAGCGTCTTGGTCACCGATAAAATCGGAACCTTTCACGGTATCATACATATGCCATTCCCAGTTATCTTCATGCGAGTTACCTAACGCGACTGTAATACCGCCTTGAGCAGATACAGTGTGTGAGCGTGTCGGGAAAACTTTAGAGATTAGCGCACATGTTTTGCCAGATTCAGTAATAGCAAGGGCAGCGCGCATACCTGCACCACCGGCACCAATTACTACGGCGTCAAATTCACGAACAGAATATTTCACTTAAACACCCCATAAAACGATTAAACCCACAGCTACGTAAGCAACAGCCATTAGGTTTAGTACAAAGCCTAAAAAAGCACGCAATTTAGCGTTCTTTACATAGTCGGTAAGAACCTGCCAAAGGCCGATACGGGTATGAACCATAATGCAAACTAGGGTGATTAACGTTGCCCCTTTCATTGCTAGGTTTGAGAATAGGCCTGTCCAGGCTTCATATGTGACTTCTGGCATTGCTAAAAAATAGCCAATAATAAAGATTGCATACGCGCTGATTATTAATGCCGTTGTGCGTAAAGATACAAAATCTTGTACGCCATCACGTTTAAGAGTTGCTTGATTTAAGACCATATCCACACCCCTGCCAATACAGCAAACACAACGCCAAGTGCCATCGCAATTTTAGCGCTAGTATTGCCTGATTCAAGTTCTTCCCAATGCCCCATATCCATAATAATGTGACGGATACCACCGATAAGGTGATAACCCAATACAGAAAGGGTGCCCCAAGCTATAAATTTGGCAATGAATCCGTTAAACAGACTCTTGACGAATTCAAAACCTTCAGCTGAAGAAAGAGACTCTGACCAAGCCCAAATGACAAACGTTAAAGCAAAAAATAATGCAACACCGGTGACGCGGTGAAAAATTGAAGCTTTAGCCGTTGCCGGCATAGATATAGTTGTTAGATCTAGATTTACAGGTCTTTGCTTTTTCACAGTTACTTGCCCATCTTGCCCGCAGTGGGGCTCATCTACTTGTTTTTCTAAAACCCACCAAATGTTTCTGGTGGAACTATCAAAATAAACGTATTGATACTAATAAAGTTCACTTTTTATGAAAATTATTATGTAAAAAAAAGTTTACCCAAATACAAATTGGTTAAAAACCTCCGTCAGTATATATAGCCGGAGACTCTTTTACAATTCTTGTTTACTTTGAGTCGTTTGCGAATTAGCCAATGGTATAATATTCAATCTATACCGAATATTTATTATACATATGTGCATAATACTTATAAAAATTGACTTTATACCCCTCTTTCACGTTAAAATGTAAAGATGTGCTTAGAATAGATTTTAGAATATAAAAATCAGAATAGTTATCTTAATAGGAGATACATAGATGGCAGATAAGAAAGCCACGGTCCATATTGATGGGCTAGATCCAATCGAACTTCCAATTTATCAAGGTACTGCTGGCCAAGATGTAATTGACGTACGTACACTCGGCTCACATGGTCACTTTACTTATGACCCAGGTTTCATGTCGACTGGTTCTTGTGAATCTACCATCACTTACATCGATGGTGGCAAGGGTGTTTTATTACACCGTGGTTACCCAATCGAACAGTTAGCAGAAAGCTCTAACTACGTTGAGTTATGCTACTTACTATTAAATGGTGAGTTACCAACTAAAGAGCAATACGATGATTTCGCTACAAAAATCACTCGTAGCACTATGCTAGATGAAAAAATCGCAAACTTCTTCCAAGGTTTCCGTTTTGACGCTCACCCTATGGCGATGCTATGTGGTGTGGTTGGTGCTTTATCTTCTTTCTACCATGAAGATCTGGATATCACTGATGCAGTTCAACGTAAAACAAGCGCTATTAAATTAGTTGCTAAGTTACCAACAATTGCAGCAATGGCGTACAAAACAAACATCGGTCAACCATTTGTATACCCACGCAATGACTTAAGCTATGCAGAAAACTTCTTACACATGATGTTCTCTGTACCTGCTGAAGAATACAAAGTAAACCCTGTCACAGCTAAAGCAATGGATAAAATCTTCATGCTTCATGCTGACCATGAGCAAAACGCATCAACCTCTACAGTACGTTTAGCAGGTTCTTCTGGTGCTAACCCTTATGCATGTATTGCTGCGGGTATTGCATCACTTTGGGGCCCTGCTCACGGCGGTGCTAACGAAGCATGTTTAAACATGTTAGAAGAAATTGGCTCAGTTGATCGCATTGACGAATACGTAGCAAAAGCAAAAGATAAAGCGGACCCGTTCCGTCTTATGGGCTTTGGACACCGTGTTTACAAAAACTTCGATCCTCGTGCAACAGTAATGCGTCAAACATGTCATGAAGTGTTAGCAGAGCTAAACATTCAAGATCCATTACTTGATATCGCAATGAAACTAGAGCAAATTGCACTTGAAGACCCGTACTTTGTTGAGAAGAAACTTTACCCTAATGTAGATTTCTACTCAGGTATTATCTTAAAAGCAATCGGCATCCCTACCAGCATGTTCACTGTAATCTTTGCAATGGCACGTACTGTAGGTTGGATCTCACACTGGGACGAGATGCTTTCTCAACCTGGTCATAAGATCAGCCGTCCACGTCAGCTTTACACAGGTGAAACACACCGTGATTATAAAGCAACTGACAAGCGCTAAGCATTAAGTTAGTTTAAAAGGCCGCCTCTGCGGCCTTTTTTATTACCTGCTACTTGAGAATTATCTTAAACAGATTACAATTCCTGCCCACTTGATTAACTTTATGAGCCTATGTCTGTGTCCTCGTTTGATCCTAAAAAAATCCGTAATGACTTTCCTACTCTAAATCAGACAATCAATGGCTACCCTTTGGTTTATTTAGACTCAGCAGCAACAACACAAAAACCACAATGCGTGATTGACGCTACCACAGAGTTTTACACCTTACAGAATGCAAATGTTCACCGCGGACGTCATACGCTGAGTGAACAAGCTACAGCGGCTTATGAGCAAGTACGTCAACGCGTTGCCGATTATTTTCAAGTAACCAGTAGCGAAATTGTCTGGACCAAAGGTGCCACTGAAGCGATTAACTTAGTTGCTCATGGCTTAAGAAATACATTAACAGCTGCTGACACTATTTTAATTAGCCCAATCGAACACCACGCTAATATCGTGCCGTGGCAAGAACTGGCAGCGCAAACCGGGGCAACATTAAAAACTTTACCACTTAACGCAGATGCTACGTTTGATATAGCACAGTGTTGTGAAGTGATTAAGCGCACCAACCCTGCACTACTGGCTATTACTCACGCTTCTAATGCGCTAGGCAATATTACTGATTTAGTCCCCTTAATAGCCTCAGCTAAGGCGGTAGGCGCGCTAACCTTAGTCGATGGCGCACAAGGGGCGCTGCATTTAAGACCGAATTTAAAAAAGCTCGATTGTGATTTTTACGTGTTTTCTGCTCATAAAATGGTGGGGCCAACAGGGCTAGGCGGTTTATATGGCCGTTATACAGCCCTTAATGCACTATCGCCTTATCAAACAGGCGGTGAAATGATTGAAAAAGTAACCTTAACGCACAGTACTTATCGTAATGCACCGGCTAAATTTGAAGCAGGAACGCCAAATATAGCCGGTGTTTTAGGTTTTGGCGCTGCACTTGAGTATTTAATGGCGCTTGATCTGCAAACATTACAGCATTATGAACAGCAGTTGTTTATTTATGCAGCGAACGCATTGAGCAAAATAGACGGTATTATTATCTACAGCGACCTCAAATCGAATATTGGCACACTTTGCTTTAATTATAAAAATGAACATCCTTATGATCTGTCAACTTTACTTGACGGCTATGGTATTGCTGTACGAAGTGGTCATCATTGTACCCAACCTTTAATGAGTCATTTAAACCTAAATGGTTCACTGAGAGCGAGTTTTGCTTTTTATAATACGACTAAAGATGTAGACCAATTTATTGCCGCACTCAAAGAATGCATTGCTTTATTAGACTAATTTGGATAAATAATGACACACACATATCAACTCGTAACTAAAAGTATTCAAAGCAGTAGTAGCTGGCAACAAAAGTACCGTGAAATTATGTTACTCGGTAAAACGCTGCCACCTTTAGCCGATATATTAAAAACAGATGATGCGTTAGTGCCAGGCTGTGAGAGTAAAGTATGGATGTTTGTCGAGTTTGACTTAACCGAGAATGCACTGGTTGTAATTGGTGACTCTGATACTCGCATAGTAAAAGGCTTATTGGCGTTAATTTTAGCCCTGTATAACGGTTTAACACCCGAAGAAGTGTTAGCAGTAAATGCTTATGATGAATTTGAAAAGCTTGGCTTAATCAGTCATTTGAGTGCGTCTAGGGGTAATGGAGTAAAAGCCATGGTTGAAACAATACAAACCATGGCCAAACAAAAAGCGCTTTAAGCGCTTTTTAAATACTATTAAACCAAAACACTTTATCTAAGTATTTAGACGCGCACGCTTGTCTAAGTATTTTCGAACCGCTTTAGCGGCAACAAAAAAACCAAAACTACCGGTGATCATCGTCACTGAGCCAAAGCCATTATTACAATCCATGTTCATACTGCCATCAGCATTTTGCTTCGCATGACACACACTGCCGTCACTACCTGGGTAAACAAGCTGTTCAGTGGAATATACACAGTCAATATTAAATTTACGTTTTGGGTTTGAACTGAAATTATATTGTTTACGCAAAATGTAACGCACTTTTGCAAGTAATGGATCTTGAGTGGTTTTTGCCACATCGCCAAAGGTAATTTGACTCGGATCGGTTTGACCACCTGCACCGCCAGTTGTAATTATAGGCATTTTATTACGTTTACAGTGAGCTATTAACGCCGCTTTTTCTTTAACCGCATCAATACAATCTATTACATAATCAAAACCTTGAATATGTTCTTGAATATTATCAAGGCTAATAAAGTCATCAATCACATTCACCACACACTCAGGGTTGATAAGCTTGCAGCGAGTTTTCATCGAATCAACTTTAGCTTCCCCTATTGTGCCTGTTAAGGCATGAATTTGACGATTTACATTAGTTGCACAAATATCATCTAAATCAATTAAGGTGATTTTACCTACGCCGGTACGCGCTAGTGCTTCAGCAGTCCAACTGCCTACACCACCAATACCCACAACACAAAAATGTGCTTGCTGTAACCACTCAAATTGCTGTTGACCATACAGTCGTTTAATACCACCAAAGCGTATATCAGTTACTTGTTCACTCATTTACCAATCCAGTTTCCACGGCGTTTGCCAAGAATTAAAATCTTGATGTTTTATCAATTGCGCATACTCTTCACCAGATTCTGGCAACAGGGTATGTTGTATTTTTTGCCCTTTCCATAAAAAATCCAGCGCAAATGCATGTAAATAGGTACGCTCTGCAGGGCTGCCTGCATAACTCGCATCACCCATTATGGGGGCACCCAAACTCTTTAAAGCAACTCTGAGCTGATGGGTTTTACCCGAATAGGGTTTTAATAGGTAAGCTCTAAAACCACTTTTAAAACTAAATGAATAAAACCGCGTAATTGCGGGATTTATTTGCGAGTTTAATAGTTTAAAAGTACCCCGACGTGACTTCGCCATGTCTCCTTTAACCCAACCTTGCTTTTTTTTAGGCTTAGAATCACTTACAGCTAAATAAAATTTATTAATAGTATGCTCAGTAAACATCTGGGTAAACTTTGCCGCAGCGTCTTTATGCCGCGCTAATATGATCAGCCCTGAAGTCACTTTGTCTAGACGGTGAACCGCAAACAATTTTTCGTTTAGTTGTTGCTCAGCAAGAAACACAAAACCAGGGCTTTCTTCTGAATGAAAATTAAGCCCTGCAGGTTTAGTTATAATATAAAAATCATCGTGCGTGTATTGCACTTTTAACACAGGCGTATCTGCTTTATTCACGCGCTTTACTTTGAATATGCGCAACGACTTTAGCTAAATCCTCTGGTGTATCAACCCCAGCATGAGGGGTAACCACCGCTTGCTCTATTTTAATCGCATAGCCATGGTAAAGCACCCTTAGCTGCTCTAGTGATTCTAAAACTTCTAATGGTGATACCGATAATTGAATATATTGCTTTATAAAGCCAGCGCGATACGCGTAAATACCCACATGGCGTTGAAAAGGCGCTAAATTAAGTGGTTGCTGCTCTGCCATCATGGCACTTCTATCAAATGGAATGCTGGCTCTTGAAAAATATAAGGCATTTTTATTAATATCGCTGACCACTTTAACCGCATTAGGGTTAAAGACCTCATCACGCTCTTCAATGGCAACACTGAGGGTTGCCATTGGCGCGGTTGATTGCGCTAATAATGTAG
Source organism: Pseudoalteromonas sp. MQS005 (assembly GCF_001661605.1). Lineage (NCBI taxonomy): Bacteria > Pseudomonadati > Pseudomonadota > Gammaproteobacteria > Alteromonadales > Pseudoalteromonadaceae > Pseudoalteromonas > Pseudoalteromonas sp. MQS005. The sequence continues at coordinate 34,752 of NZ_LYRQ01000002.1, forward strand.
CCACTTGTGACACGTTATCAGGGGATAATAATGGTTCATCGCCCTGCACATTAACCACGATAGTATCTTCTGATAAATTTAGTAAATCAACGACTTCTGCTAACCGTTCAGTCCCTGATTGATGATCTTCTCGAGTCATCAATACATCATTGGTAAAGTGTTTAGCCGCATCAAATACTTTTTGATGATCGGTGGCAATAACCACTTTACTCGCTCCCGACAAACACGCTTTTTCATAGACATGTTGGATCATTGGCTTGCCACAAATATCAGCAAGTGGTTTACCTGGCAAACGAGTAGAAGCGTAACGCGCAGGAATAACAACTACGAATTCCACTTTTCTACCTCTTCAAGAGACAATTCTCGGGCTTCATTTTCAAGTAATACCGGAATATCATCGCGTACCGGGTAAGCAAGCTTTGCAGCTGTACTGATCAGCTCTTGGTTTTCTTTATCAAAGCGCAACTTACCTTTACACACGGGGCAAGCAATAATTTCGAGTAACTTCGTATCAAAGGCCATGATGGATCCCTTTTTCTTTTAATAGTAAATTTAATGTGTTTATTACCGCCGCTGTTGGTTGAGCATCAACAGGCAGGTAATACCAATTAGGTTTTGCAAAATCACGGCATTTAACCGCATCTTTTTCTGTCATTAATACACAGTCATCGCCAAATTGAGCGAAATCATCAGCGCTATAAGCATAATGATCGCGAAAATGATGTGTAGACAGTAATTTAATACCTTGTGCTTGCAGTGAAGCCTCAAAACGACCTGGGTTACCAATAGCACTCACCGCATGCGCAGCCTTTAAAGGCGTCGCTATATCCGTGTTATCGGCAACGCGTTTAATAACCGATGGCTGCAAGCGATAACTAAACTCATCCTCAGAGCCATTTTCAATTACTACGTCTACGCTCTTTAATCGAGAGACGGTTTCGCGCAGTGGCCCTGCGGGCATTAGCAAACCATTACCAAATTTTCTTTCGCTATCAACAATACAACATTCTATGCTGCGTGCCATTTTGTAATGCTGCATGCCATCATCAGAAATGATCACATCAAGCTTAAAGTTTGCGTTGAGCTTTTCTATATTGTGTTGCCTATTAGGGCCAACCACTAATGGGCACTGTAAACGATTAAATAAAAGTACCGGCTCATCCCCAGCCTCTAAAGTAGTCGTTTGTGCAGTAACCAATAACGGGTAATGAGTTGCTTGCCCGCCGTAACCTCGACTAATTAAACCAACAGATAAACCTTTAGCAGTTAAATAATCATAAAGCCACAATACAAACGGCGTTTTACCATTACCGCCAACGCTTATATTACCAACCACAATAACCGGTGTTTTGCTGATAAACGATTTAAAAATGCCGAACTTATAGCAATATCTACGTAGCAAAGAAATACAGCCAAAAATAGCGGACAGTGGTAATAGCAATAACGTAATTAAGCTAAAAGGTTTATACCAGCTTTGCTCTATTTTACTCACCCTTGCTCACCAAACTGCATTTTGCATAACGCAGAATAAGTGCCATCGTTAGCAAGTAAGTCTGTATGGGTACCACTTTCAATAACTTGACCACTGTCTATTACATAAATGCGGTCACTATTTTCAATAGTCGATAACCTATGCGCAATTACAATAGACGTTTTGTCTTTCATTAATGTATCGAGGGCATGTTGAATGAGTTTTTCTGATTCAGTATCCAGCGCCGAGGTCGCTTCATCTAAAATTAAAATTGGTGCATCTTTTAATATTGCGCGAGCAATCGCGATACGTTGACGCTGACCACCTGAAAGCATCACCCCATTCTCACCAACCATAGTGTTAAGTTGTTCCGGTAAATCTTCAACAAACTCCCAGACATGAGCTTGTTTAGCCACAGCATGAAGCTCTTCCATCGATACATCGCGTTGGAGGCCATAACAAATATTATTTGCAATCGTGTCATTAAAAAGTACCACTTGCTGCGATACTAAAGCAAATTGACGACGTAAATCGGTGAGCTTATATTCATTTAAAGCAATACCATCCAGTAATATTTCACTGGGCGCTTCTAAATCATAATAGCGAGGTAGTAAGTTTGATATGGTGGATTTACCCGAGCCTGAGCGACCAACAAGCGCAATGCTCTCGCCCGCTTTAATAGTCATAGACAAATTATTTAATACCGGCTCGTCTTTGGTTGGGTATTTAAAGGTGACATTTTTTACCTCAATATGACCTTTAACTTTATCAACCGATAAGGTGCCCGTGTCTTTTTCTATTTCTTCATCTAGCACTAAAAATACACTCTGCGCAGCTGAAATACCGCGTTGTAAATCGCTGTTCACATTGGCAAGCTGTTTTAACGGGCGTAGTAACATCATCATCGAAGAAATGAGCACTACAAAATCCCCAGAGCTAATACTGTCTATCATTGAGGGCATAGACACCACCCATAAAATAACGGCCATTGCACTGGCGGCTAAAATTTGAATGATAGAGACACTTAACGCCTTAGTCGCATCCATTTTGATACGTTGCTGGCGATTATGATTATTAATTTTAGAAAATTGATCGATTTCTTGAGTTTGACCACCAAAGCCGTGGATCACTTTGTGACCACTGAGCATTTGCTCTGAGCTGCGGGTAACTTGCCCCATCGCAGACTGAATATTTTTAGATATATGACGAAAACGTTTAGATACCACCGCCACTATAATAGCCACTAATGGAATAATAACTAAAAAGATTAACGATAATTGCCAGCTGGTATAAAACATAACTGCAAGTAAAAACACCACAAAAGCGCCTTCACGAACTACAATAAGCAATGCTTTGGTAATCGCTTGCTGTACTTGCTCTGTATCAAAGGTAATTTTTGAAATAAGGTCGCCAGTCGAGTTTTTATCATGAAACGATACTGGCAAATGTAATATATGCTCAAATAGTTCTTGGCGAAGCGCACGCACTACCTGCGAACCAACATAGCTTAAACAGTACGATGACATAAAATTAAATACGCCACGCCCGATCACCAACGCAATAACCACAAATGGCGCATAAGTAAGTACCTGACTATTACGCTCATTTAAACCTTCATCGATAAACGGCTTCATCAGTTGGATGAATAATGCATCCATACCTGAATAACCTATCATTCCAATAATTGCGACGATGGCAACCGACTTATAGGCACCAACGTAAGAAACAAGCCGTTTATAAATTTGTGTAGTACTTTGATCCATAACACTCTCTAAAACCACTGACAGCCTCTATTGTATCCTTAGCAACAGCAAAACAAAACGTCAATCTTTGATAAACCAATAACTTTCCTGCGCCCTCGCTGTAGTAAGCTCAAGGTGCTTAGCATAAAAATCAACCCTAACTTGTCCTACATCACCGGTGCTATATTGTTTGGCGTTTATTTTATTGTAACGCTCAACTACCGCTTTACTTGGAAATTGCCACTGACCTTGATAGGCACTTGAATGAATCACAATCGTTGGGTTTACTGCCTTAATAAACTCGTTACTCGAGGAGCTGTCACTGCCGTGGTGTGGGCTTATCAAAACGGTACTTTGTAAATCATCTTCCTTTATAATTAATTGCGACTCTCGCGTCTTTGATATGTCACCGGTAAGTAGCACACTATAGTTTGCAGCTGAGATTTTAACGATACAGGAATTATCATTACTATTATTAAATTCCTCTTTAGCAAAGGTTTGAATACTCAACCCATTAAAATCGAGTGTTGTTGCTATACAGTCGTTATATACACCATTTGGATGAAAATAATCAAAACTCCATGCATAACCGGCCGCTTTAAAATGCGCAACACCTCCGGCATGATCGTTATCTTGATGACTGACAATCGCGGTACTTACCGTTAGATTATGGGCGTCAATATAGGGTAGTAATACACTAGGCACACGACTAAAGCGATTAAAGTAACTCGGGCCAAAATCATAAATAAACGCATGTTTGTCTTTTTTTATCAATACCATTAGGCCATGGCCTACATCAAATACGTTCAACTGCCAAAGACTAGATTGCGTAAAATAATAATTAGACAGTAAAGTCAAAAGCGGAATACACGCCAGTACGCGAAGCTCAATAAAATAAAGTAAAGGAACGACACTATAAAGCAGCACCACAGTGGTTATACTTACCTGACCAACATTAAGCCAACGTATGTGCTGCGGTATTGCCAGCAACATTTGATAAATATAGGTCAGTGGAAAATCATACAACACAATAAACGCATGCCAGTCGGTTAATAACCCCAGCAACACACTTAAAAATAAAGCAGGCATTAATACAAAAGATAAAATGGGAATAGCGACAAGATTTAAAAGTAAACCTGCTAAACTCACGCCATTAAAAAAGTATAATGACAGCGGTAATAAGCCAATAAATAACCCCAGTTGAATAACAAAAAGAGTGCGAATATTGGCTAACAATGAATGACCTCGCAGCGGAAACTGTTTTAAAACCATAAAAATAATACATACCGCTAAAAAGGAAAAATACAGGCCAGGATTAAGCAAACTAAATGGATTAACTGCTAGAATAATAACCAACGCATATAAAATACTTCGCCATCTAAGCGCTTGCTTCGCTAAGTAATAAAGTAACAAATAACAACCCAACATAATTAAGGCGCGGGTTGCCGAAATAATAAAATCACTCAAGTAAACATAAATAAAAGCGGCAACAAAGCCAGCAGCGCTATAAAACATAGCAATATTTAATGATTGATTTAGTTCAGGCTTAATCAACTTAAGAAAACAGCGCACTGCAAAATAACAAAAGCCGAAAACCAAAGAGATATGCAATCCAGAAATAGCCAGTAAATGACTTAACCCAAGACTTTGCATTAATTGTTTATGCTCAAAGGTCATTAACGACTTGTCTCCGGTTAAGAGCACATAATATAGCCAATTAAGTTCAGCACTACTTACGAGCTTTTTGACATAAGTCCTATAAGCCGCGATATGATTATTGTGTGGGCGGTTGTAAATCGCTAACTGCTTATTTAATACTGTGCCTTTAAACGCTATTTTTTGTGTAAAGGCATAGAGTTGACTGTCGAACACAGTAAAATTTTTAATCCCCCTAAAATTTTTTAACCTAACTTGAGCAGTAAAAGCATCACCTGGCTGAATAGGTTGTGTTGAATTAATACTTAATAAGGCATTAGGTGCTCTAAACTGACTATATTCGCTATCTTCCAAACGGGTTATTTTCACTTTTACGTATTGTGGAGGGGTTGAAGAAATGACCTCTTCGACAACAACATTGACAGAATATGCGTATTTTTCGTGCTGATTAGGTAATTCAAATGAATAAAACAAGATAAAATGTGCTGCTACACAGCAAATACCGAAAATAAAGCCTAACAATACAGTTAAAAACGGCTTAAAATACGTGCTCACAATGAGGATTGAAATTGTGATAACTGTAAATTCAAGGGTTTGGTAATAAAATACGGTAACAACAACTCCGATAACAAACCCAAGACTCATCCACACAGAAGTAAATGGTTGCTTTAAATGGCTAAAAAAACGATCCAACGGTTTTTACCCGATCCAAATAAAATTAGACATCACAAATCGCTAAGAATATTTGGCCGTCTTTTACATGATGCTAACCTTTGGCATTTAAATAGACGTTCGGCACGAGGTGCTTTTGCTGTTGGGCTCTTTTTTGCTTTCATCCCTGTTCCTTTTCAAATGGTGCTCGCGGCTGCCGCAGCGATAATTTTGAGAGTTAATTTACCCATTTCTGTTGCGCTAGTATGGATCACTAATCCACTGACTATGCCGCCAATTTTTTACGGCTCCTACCTTGTTGGTACATTAGTACTTAATCAACCAGAACAACACTTTGCGTTCGAAGCCAGTTGGGCATGGTTTATAGAAAGCTTAACGACAATTGGCCCTGCATTCTTAGTCGGTTCTTTGGTATGCGCCTCTATCGCCAGTGTTATTGGCTACTTTGGAATAGATCTAATTTGGCGCCGCTCTGTAAGGCGGGCATGGGGAATGAGAAATAATTAGCCTCTCTTCCTTTAAATGCTTACATTACTATAGACAAAAAAAACCCAACTTAACAAGTTGGGTTTTTTAGTCGTTCTGTTTAACGATTTAAGCTCATTTAAAATCTAAATACACGTCTTAAACCAACAAGTGGTAGTAATAATAAACCAAACCAAGAAAAACTCGCTGAACTGCGTTCGTAAAATTCAGCATCTGGGGCTTTACAATTCTCGACTTCACCATTAGGGATAGGCGAAAGTTTTACCGCAACGGCTACACTTTCATACTCAATATTACCATTTACATCGGTAACAACTCCGCCCAATGAATTTCGTTTTTCAACTGTTTTAGTCGCAACACCAAATACTTCGTTGTTTTCATTAATCGATTTAGCTTCTACCATTTTATAGCTGAAACTGGTTTCACCATCACTGTCATAACAAGGCAGCAATTTATTTAGGTTAGTGATCTTGTCATCGCCAATTTTATAAATGAAGGCTTCTGAACGGCGGGTGTTCTCAGATTCACCAATTTCACCTTCACCAACAATGTAACCTTGATTATTAATGTCATTTGCATATGAGCTTGAGCTTATAAAGTAATCTTCAGGAAACACGGTCGTGTTTGTATTTATATCATGGTAAAAAAGTTTGTTTCTTAGCGTGCCTTCTATTCGCTTGGTCGCATAACCTACAACAATATCGTTATCGTTGATAGCAAATGCTTTACCACTTTGCCAGTCATCTCTTTGTTCAATAAAATCAACCACTTCACCATCTTTAAAGTAAACTGGCATCGTTAAAATTGTGGAATCTCTATCAAAGTAACGGGTATTAGAAAAACCGGCCGCAACGCCATTTTTATTAACCGCTAATGCATTACTAATAAATGGGTTACTGTCTTCATCTTCTTTTGGTGTCAGCGCTAAACCTAACAATTCTGTTGAGGTTACATTATAGGCACTGTCTAGTGTCCACTTAACCGCTGTTTTATTAAATAAACCACGTGTGTTACGACTATTAATTGATTCAATACACGTCATTACAGGTTCATCAAGACCATCACAATTATCAGCAATTAAGGTTTGTCTCTCTGTAGGGATACTCACTGATACATTACCAACAACAACGTAACCCGTGTCAGTTGCAACAATATCAGACGCTTTACTCGTCCCACCATGTTCAGTAAATTCTGGAACAAGCGGCACTTCTACACCGCCTTCAGAAATTAAAATACCACGTTCTATAAACTCTCGGGTAAACCAAGTTTCTTCTTCAGTTTCACCATCTGGTGTAAAAGTGATTTTATCAAACGGTGCACTGCCCCAACCTACGGTCGTACCGTCCTGTGCAACAGCATTATAAAAGTTGCTAGTCGAGCGCGTTAATCCATCATAATCAACCGAAGCCACATCAAACAAAGATTGCTCTGTAATTACACCACTGTTGTAATTTGTAGCAACAATTGAGCTAATTTTTTGATATTCAAAGTTAGCAGATAAGTTTGACAAAAAACGAACCATAAAAGTATGCGCATCAGCATTGGTATAAATAGCGTCGTTATTTTCGATGTCATCAAGTGTAAACGTAATTTCTTTGTCACTTAGTTCAAATGAATTTACTTCATTAGTATAAGCGTTCTTAATTAAACTATCGGTAAAATCAATATAACTAATATCAATTGGGATATTGTATAAGCCATTAGCAAGCCCAATGACATGTCCGTTTTCACTCACATCGGTAACATAAGTATGTTTTGCGTTTTCAAAGTTACCTAACTCCGTTAACGCATAGGTAGCACTTAATGCCGATGTACTCAGTGTTGCTAAAACACTGGCCGCGAGTAATTTATATTTCATTTTATTCCTTACTACTGATTCTTTAATTCTTCAAGTTCTTCCCAACGCTCAAAAGCGGCTTCAAGGTCAGACTCGAGTTGGGCTAAATGGTTCAATTCCTTAGCTGTTACATCACTGTCTTGCTTGAAAAAGTCTTCGTGACTTACTCGTTCTTGTTGTTTTTCAAGCTCAGCTTCAAGTTGTTCCATTTTATTAGGTAGTTGCTCTAGTTCAAGTTTTAATTTGTAAGAGAGTTTATTTGCTTTGTTATTACTTTTAACGGGTGCCGGCTCAGATTTTTCAACCTTTTTCACTGGCTGCTGTTGCTGCTGCTTTTCTTGCTCTGCTAAATAGTTGGTATAGGCTTCATAATCGCTGTAACCGCCAACTATATCTGTTACCTTGCCGTTACCCTCAAAGGCCCATACACTCGAACACGTATTATCAATAAACTCTCGGTCATGGCTAACTATCAGCACAGTACCTTGGTATTGATTGATGATATCTTCTAGTAACTCTAACGTTTCTATGTCTAAGTCGTTGGTAGGCTCATCAAGAACCAATATATTTGATGGCTTTAAGAATAACTTAGCCAGAAGTAATCTATTTTTTTCACCACCTGAGAGCGCTTTTACGGGGGTACGAGCACGTGCTGGCGGGAACAAAAAGTCTTGTAAATAACCTAATACATGACGAGAACGCCCGCCCATCATGACCTCTTGCTTACCCTCAGCTACGTTGTCCTGAACGGTCGCTTCTTCATCAAGCTTTTCACGGTACTGATCAAAATAAGCAAACTCTAAATTAACACCTTGCTTTATTTCGCCACTGTCTGCTTTTAAATCACCAAATAGAAGCTTTAATAAGGTCGTTTTACCAATGCCATTAGGGCCGACTAATCCAATACGATCACCACGCATAACCAAAGTAGAGAAGTCATCAGCAATGATTTTATCTTTAAATGCATGGTTTAAGTGTTTCGCTTCAAACACTAATTTACCTGAACGATCAGCCGTTTCAATATTGAAATCGGTTTTGCCTACTTGATCAACGCGTTTTTTACGCTCATTACGTAATTGTTTAAGCTCACGAACTCGCCCTTCATTACGCGTACGACGCGCTTTAACACCTTGGCGGATCCACGCTTCTTCTTCCGCTAAACGCTTATCGAACAATGCATTTTGCGTTTCTTCCACTTTTAAATCATGCGCTTTTTGTTCTAAGTAAGTGGCATAATCACCTGGATAAGAAATTAGTTTACCGCGATCTAAATCTAAAATACGTGTTGCAACGGCGCGAATAAAAGCACGGTCATGCGATATAAATACAATCCCGCCTTTAAACTCTTTTAAAAATTGCTCTAACCACATTACACTTGTCATATCTAAGTGGTTGGTAGGCTCATCGAGTAATAATAAATCAGGCTCGCTCACTAGCGCACGCGCAAGTGCAACTTTACGTAACCAACCACCAGAAAGTGATTCTAGTTTTGCATCGGGGGTTAATTCTAGTTGGGTTAAAACCAGTTGAATACGGCTATCAAAACGCCAGCCATCAGCTGCTTCTAACTTATTTGATAAGCGCTCTAATTTATTGAGTAACTGATCAGTACAATCTGTTTGCAATTGTGCACTTACATGATGAAAATCAATCAGTAAGTTAGCAATTTCCGGCATACCTTGGGCAACATAATCAAATACAGTGCCGCTTGCGCCTTTAGGCGGATCTTGTTCTAAACGCGATATTTTTAAACTACCGACTTGGTTTATTTCGCCGTCATCGAGTATTACTTGGCCATCTAATACTTTTAGAAGCGTTGATTTTCCTGCACCGTTACGCCCTACAATACACACACGTTCGCCGCTTTCTATGACCGCATCGGCATTATCTAATAATGGGTGCGTACCGTAGGCTAATTGTGCTTTTGAAATTCTAATTAAATCCATAGTTAATCTTTACTCTTATTCTGCTTGCGCTAAAAACTGCTGCGCCTGAGGTGCAGTAAACGGCCAAAACAATTGCTGGCCTTGTTGATTTTTTAAAACCGGAATACTGATTTGATACTCTAAAATTAAGGAGTCATCACTCATAATATCAATAAGTTGTAATTCATCAGCTGATGAAAGTAACGGTTTTAACAGTTGCTCAGCTTGCTCACACAAGTGGCAACCGTCTGTGTGATATAAAACCCACTTAGCCATGTTTAATTAACCAGCTATTATGAATTTTTTTATTACGTTTAAAATCGGGAGATAAGGTTTTTTCTGAAATATTTTCTGCTTTTAAGCCTAAGCCCATTAGCCCTACTTCGTCCATCACAAAGCCGCGTTTATTGTTAGAAAATATAAGCGTACCCGATGGGCTCAATATTTTTTTAACCCAAGTTAACAGCTTAATGTGATCATTTTGTACATCAAACGCATCTTTCATTCGCTTAGAGTTAGAGAATGTTGGAGGGTCTAAAAAGATCAAGTCGTATTGGCCTTGTGCATGCTCTAGCCATTTTAAACAGTCGGCTTGCTCAAACCGATAACGCGTATTGCTAATATCGTTAAGTGCAAAGTTATCTTGCCCCCATTTTAGGTAGGTTTTAGATAAATCAACGGTAGTAATCGCTTTTGCACCACCTAATGCAGCATGAACCGACGCTGTTCCCGTGTAGGCAAACAGATTTAAAAAGCGCTTATCTTTTGCATTTTCTTGAATGTAACGACGTGCAAGACGGTGATCTAAAAATAGTCCGGTGTCTAAGTAATCAAATAAGTTAACTTTAAACTTAGCACCAAACTCCTCTACCACCATGGTTCTGTTTTGCTTAGCCATGGGGGTATATTGTTCTTCACCTTTTTGCTTTTTACGTACTTTTACCGCAATGTTTTCAGGTGCAATATCCAATTGTTGCGCTGTTAAGCTAATAACATCTTGCAAGCGTTTTTCTGAGGTTTTTTCATCAATTTCTTTTGGTGCTGCGTATTCAAAAATAACCGCTGAATCACCATAAATATCAACCGCAACGTTATATTCAGGAATATCTGCATCATACACGCGATAGGCATGTACTTGATTTTGCTTAAGCCAATTTTTTAAGCCTTGCTTATTCTTTTTCAAGCGATTAGCAAAGGCCATTGAGCCTTCAAAGTTTAAAGCCGGTTTATCATCAGTGGTAAGACTCACTTGCTTGTCATCAAGTTGATACAAGTTTAATTCAACATCAAGTGGGCCATTTTTAAATTTATAACGTTTTTGCTTCACCAATTTAAGCAGTTTAAACAAGCTTTCATCCATGCCTAATAAAGCTAGTTTCCAGTGGTTGAAGTGTTTTTTAAAGCCAACACCTAAACTGCGATGTAAGTTAACCAGCTCAGCCATAGAGCCAATTCGCTCACCGTAAGGTAAATTAGAAATAACAACACCCGGCAATTTAGCAACTGCAGTCAATTTAGTTGCATCGCTTTGTTTAAACTTAATTACCGTATCAAGTTCTGCGCGCTGCGCATTGGCAATGGCTTTATCAAGGACATTTGCGTCGTAATCATGGCCAATCAACCACAATTTAGGGTCGGTAATATTTGCTAAAAGCTGCTCTTTTAGTTCTTTAAACTTTGCTACTCTAAAGCTAGGTAAACGCTCAAACGCAAAGCCTTCACGAAATAGACCTGGCGCTTCATTACGCGCCATTCCAGCGGCTTCAATTAAAATAGTACCAGCACCACAACAGGGATCAAATAAAGGCTGATTAACATTTTCAAGCCAGCCACTGCGCTTAATAATTGCTGCAGCTAAATGTTCTTTAATTGGTGCTTTACCTTGACCTTGACGGTAACCACGCTCTGATAAACGCGGGCCAGAGTAATCAATATAAAGTGAAACACCATGGCGATTTAAACGTGCAACCACTCGTACATTGGCATCTTGCTTATCAACATTTGGGCGCTGTTCATACAGATCATTAAAATAATCAACAATCGCATCTTTAATCACTAACCCTGAAAACTGGGTATTTTTAAGCGAGTCGTTTGTGCCATTAAAGTCAACAGCAAAGGTTTGCGTAGGCCCAAACCACTCTTGCCAAGGTTGTAAGCGTGCAAATTTATACAAGCTGTCTTTATCATTTACGCCTTCTTTTTCTTCAATAAGCATAAGTACACGCGTAGCAAAGCGTGTTGATAAACACACCTTTTGCGCTAGCAATGAGTCAGCCTCAAAGCGAACAGAACCCACAGTTTGTTTTGACACCGTAGCGCCAAGCTCTGTAAGTTCATCAACCAATAAATTTTCGATTCCGATAGAAGTAAGTGCGATAAATTGCAAAGTAAAAACCCTTAATAGCTAATTGCGCGGGATTATAACATAGGTTTGCGTACAAATACGCCATAAACACGGTGGGAAAACTAAATTAGATTAAGCGGTTTGACTATCGTACTGTGAGATAATAAGCGGGTGAACACGGTTGTTTAATACGCGGATCACTTCAAACTGTGAGAGTGATAAATTATCGTCAAGCGCAAAGGTTTCGCTTAAATTAATACACACAGAAGCATCAGGGCAATGCTCCACAATTAAAAACTCGCCAGTTTGAGATTCAGAGCTCAAGTTGATAACGGCTTCAGTACTAGGTGTTGTACCCGTGTAAGTTTTAAAAAACCAACTTTTAGCTAAAACGGGCTTTAATTGAAACTTAACCGCGGTGGCATTGAGCGCTATTTGACATAATTGCGCAGGATTCCATAAGTTAAACTGCTCGAGGTAATAATATACCTGCTCATAAAAAGCGGCGTCTTCTAAACTAAAGTAAGGGTTTTTAAAGGTGCAATCCGTTAATTGCCTTAGTTTATAAGGTGTGCATAGTTGCATATCGTCATTTAAATCTAGCAATAAGCGGTTTTTTTTAGCACACGCTATCCACTGCCATTGCTTTGACGCTTGTAACATATGCTCCTCCCTTCCTAGTACTTAATATGTAAATAAGACAATAAGCTTAGAGTATAGCTGCTTTTGACCATTTTTAAAACGTCTTTTTAGAACATTTATCGAACGATCAAAAGCTTAGATAAAAGATCCTTATAAGCCGTTAATGATCGACTTGACCAATTGTGGTCCTTTATAAATAAATCCAGTGTAAACTTGAATCAAATCAGCCCCTGCGTTCATCTTCTCTTTAGCCGATTGAACGTCATCAATACCGCCTACACCAATGATAGGTAATTGATTATTAGTTAAACGTTTTAGTTCAGAAACAATATGAGTTGAACGCTCTCTAACCGGAGCACCCGATAACCCCCCTGCTTCATCAGCATACTGCTGACCTTGCACTAGGCTACGCTCAAGGGTGGTATTTGTGGCAATCACACCATCAATTTTATTCGTTAATAATGATTCGCTCACTTGTTCAATTTGAATAGGATCTAAGTCTGGCGCAATTTTAACCAGCATAGGTACATTTTTATTATGCTTGGCAATTAAATCTAACTGCTCATTTTTTAAACTTTGCAATAGGTCATCTAATGCTGCGCCATATTGTAAGTCACGCAATCCTGGTGTATTCGGCGATGAAATATTGACGGTTATATAAGATGCATACTCAAACACTTTTCGCATACAGTGAATGTAATCATCTTTGCCTTGTTCATTCGGCGTATCTTTATTTTTACCAATATTAATACCTAAAATGCCATCATACTTTGCTGCTTTTACGTTATTTACTAAATTATCAACGCCTTTATTATTAAAGCCCATGCGATTAATAATTGCATTCGACTGTGGCAATCTAAACATACGAGGCTTATCGTTACCTGCTTGTGGACGCGGTGTTACTGTGCCTACTTCGACAAAACCAAACCCCATTTGGGCAAATGCATCAATACACTCGGCATTTTTATCAAGACCAGCGGCAAGCCCTACGGGATTTTTAAATTCGAGGCCTAAAAAGTTCCCAGGCTTATTTGCCACACTTTGTGACCACGCGGCACTTAACGGTGTATTAGCAAAGCGACGTAAGTTATTAAGAGCAAAATCATGGGCCCACTCCGCATCACGGGTAAACATAAAACGGCGAGCTAAATCGTAAAACATGAATATAATCCTCTTAAAGTTGTAGACAAAAAAATACCTCAGACAAGGCTGAGGTATTATATAACAAAAAACTGTTTAACGATTAATTTTAATCAGTTGCAGTTTATTACTTTGCAGAGGTATCACAGTTGTGGCCTAGTAACATAAGCTCTCTAAGTGCAACTGAGAATTTTGCAAAGTCATGACTTTGCGATGTTTTAAATTCAGTGAGCATTTGTTTCCAGCGCTGTAACAATAGATCTTGGCTATCCATCCACTGTTCAATTTGGCCATCAACATCACTACTATCACCTTCAAAGCTGTTTAACACTACTTCAGATAATGTACGTTGTTGCCAATCTAACTCTTCACGATATGAAGCACGAGCAAGTGCTTGCCAATGGTTTGAAACAGGTTGATTAGTAATTTGGTCTAAGAACCAATGTAGCCCCATTTGCGCACCAAGTTTGAAGTAAGTGTGCGATACCATATCGATTTTACGATTAGAGTTTTGCGCAATTTGTGTCAAGTCCATTACAGAGAACAAGCTTGATAACGATACAATACGCTGAGCAATCTCAACCGGAACACCGCTTTGCGTTAGTTCTTCACGTGCACTTTCTATACGATCGCTTTCTGCTTTAACAATGTATTTATTTAAGTTTTCACTTAAATCGGCAAATGTTGGTGCAAATGCTTCAATTGATTGCTCAATTGTTTGTGCTTTCGTACGGTGACGTAAGAACCAACGAGTTGCACGACGAACAGTACGACGTAACTGGTACAACATTTCTGTTTGTACGTTAGACGGTATCTTGTTATCTAAGTCACTAATTGATAACCAAGTGTCACGCATTTGGAATATTTCACTTGCGATTGAATAACATAATGCAATCTCAGCTTCGTTTGCACCTGTTTCTTCATTCATACGCACCATAAAGTTTAAGCCCATATCGTTAACAATATTATTTGCTAACTTAGTGGCAATGATCTCTTTGCGTAGTGGGTGATTATTCATAGCATCGTTAAACTTCTCACGTAATGGACGTGGGAATGATTTAACCAATAACTGACGATAGTAAGGGTTTTCGGTAATTTCGTCGGTTACTAATGACTCTTTAAGAACCATTTTCGCATAAGAGACCAACACTGAAAGCTCAGGACGTGTTAAATCTCTGCCTGCGGCAGCACGCTCTGCTAACTCCTCATCCGTCGGAATAAACTCAATCGCACGGTCTAACTTGCCCTCTTTTTCAAGCGCATGAATAAAACGAATTTTTTCTTTAAGCGTTGATGTTCCTTTCGATTGGGTAATCGATAAAGTGTGTGTTTGACGATAACAGTCTTTAAGCACTAATTCAGACACTTCGTCGGTCATTGAGTAAAGTAACTCATCACGTTGCTTACGTGTTAAATCACCTTCGGCAACTAAACCATTAAGTAAGATTTTAATGTTTACTTCGTTATCTGAACACGCAACACCGCCCACGTTATCGATAAAGTCAGTATTAACACGGCCACCTTTAGCAGCAAATTCAATACGACCTAACTGGGTTGCCCCTAAGTTACCGCCTTCGCCAAAGACTTTAGCGCCAAGGTCTTTACCATTAATGCGCAGTGCATCGTTTGCACGGTCCCCTACATCCGCATCTGTTTCTTTAGAGTGCTTAATGTATGTACCAATACCGCCATTCCACAATAAATCGAACTCCATCATAAGTGAGGCTTTGATCAATTCATTAGGCGTCATGCTGGCTTTTTTAGTGCCCAACATTTTTTTCATTTCTGGGCTTAGCGTAATCGACTTGGCTGCACGGGAGAACACACCACCGCCGCTTGAAATTAACTCTTTGTTGTAATCTTCCCATGATGAACGTGGCAAATTAAATAAACGCTCGCGCTCTGGGTAAGAAGCAGCTGCATCGGGGTTTGGATCCACAAAAATATGTAAGTGGTTAAACGCCACTTGCAAACGAATGTGCTTTGATAACAACATACCATTACCAAATACATCACCGGCCATGTCACCAATGGCAACGGCAGTAAAGTCTGTGGTTTGACAGTTAATATCCATTTCACGGAAATGACGCTTAACAGACTCCCATGCACCACGCGCAGTAATACCCATTTTCTTATGGTCGTAACCTACTGAACCACCTGATGCAAACGCATCACCCAGCCAGAAGTTATATTCGATTGCGATACCGTTCGCGATATCAGAGAAAGTCGCAGTTCCTTTGTCCGCTGCAACCACTAGGTACGCATCGTCTTCATCATGACGAGTAACATCAACAGCAGGTACAACTTCGCCGCGCTCAATATTATCTGTGATATCTAATAAGCCACGAATGAAGATTTTGTAACATTCTTGGCCTTCTTTGATAAACGCTTCGCGCTCACTAGGTAGTTGTTTACATACAAAGCCACCTTTTGAACCAACCGGTACAATTACGGTATTTTTAACCTGCTGCGCTTTTACCAAGCCCAAAACTTCAGTACGGAAGTCTTCACGACGGTCTGACCAACGAAGGCCGCCTCGCGCAACTTTACCAAAGCGTAGATGCACACCTTCAACACGCGGCGAGTAAACGAAAATCTCAAACGCAGGAACAGGCAGTGGTACTTCTGGAATTAAACTTGGTTGAATTTTAAGTGAAATGTATGACTTAAACTTACCTTCAGCATCTTTTTGGAAGTAGTTTGTACGCAGCGTTGCAACAATCATATCAACGTATAAACGGATAATACGGTCATCATCAAGATTCGCTACGTTTTCTAACTCTGCATAAATTTCTAAGCCTAGTTTTTCAAGTGTTTTAGCACTTGCAGGACTTTTAACTGAGAATTTTTTAGCAAATAAATTAACGATTTTAGCCGCGATGTGTGGGTAATTAGCAAAGGTGCTTTCGATGTACGTTTGCGAAAAAGTAACCCCAATTTGGCGCATGTATTTAGCGTACGCACGTAAAATTGATGCTTCGCGACCGGTTAACCCACCCATTAACACTAAACGGTTAAAACCATCGTTTTCTAAACGATTTGCCCACACACTGGTTAGTGCGGCACGAAAACGTGCGGAAATTTTATCAAAATCGGCCATCCCTTTGCTATCAATCAGCATTGAGAAGTCCATGATCCAATTAATGCCACCATCACTGGTTTTAACTGAGTAAGGTGTTTCACCTACAACACGTAAACCAAAGTTTTCCAGCATTGGCATCACATCTGATAAGTGAATTGGCTCATCTTTGTGAAATAAGCTTAAACGAACAATATTGCTGCTCGCCTCTTCTTGTGGACGATAAAACAACATCTCAAGTTTGTTGTCATCGTTTAGCATTTCTAGCTTTTCAATATCAACAACAGCGGCACTTGGAAGTACCTCTTCTTTGTATGAACGTGCAAAAGCGTTGCAGTATTTACGGTTTAATTCGTTACCACGTGCTTCACCAGCAGATTCTAGTAAGGCTGATTGGAGTTTATCTTCCCAGGTACGAGCGGCTTCAATTAGATTATTTTCTATGTCTTTCACGTTATATTCAATATTGTTATCGGTCACACGAACGGTGTAATGAGTACGCGCCAGTGTTGACTCTGAGAAATAGGTAGTAAATTCGACTTTAACATCAGAATTAAATGCATTCGCTAAAATAGCCTGCGTTTCGCGGCGCAGCGCCGTGTTATAACGTTCACGTGGTACATACACCATACAAGATAGGAAGCGACCGTATGCATCTTTGCGAACAAATAAACGACACATATCGCGTTCTTGAATTTGTAACACGCCCATAGCAACTTCAAGTAGCTCATGTTCGCGAGCTTGCACTAATTCGTCACGTGGGTAGGTTTCTAAGATGTTTAATACCGCTTTGTATGCATGTGTACCCTTAGCAAAATCACACATATCCATAATGCGATTAATCTTGCTTTTAAGAACCGGGACATCAGCAGCGCTGTTGTTATAAAAGTTAGATGAGAATAAACCTATAAAACGGTCTTCACCAATCACATTACCTTTGTCATCAAAACGCTTAACACCCACATAATCAATATAGGCTGGGCGATGAACTCGAGATAATGAATTGGTTTTTGTTAAAATTAATAAGTTACTACTACGTGCTTCTTGACGAGCCACTTCAGGTAACTCAGAAAGCAAACGTGTATGCTCAGCATCTGAGTTTTTCATTAACCCTAAGCTGGTATCCATTTTACCTTTTAATTGATAATCACCTTGGACTGGCGAAAGCTCATATTGGCGGTAACCCATTAATGTAAAGTTGTCTTTTACTAGCCAATCTAAGAACTCAACGGTTTCATTTATTTCGTTATCATTTTTATCTTTGTGGCTTTTAGGTAAGCTTTTGCTAACTGCGATTAGTTTTTCGCGAATAGGCTGCCAATCTTCAACCGCAACCGATACATCAACGAGTACAGATTCAAGTTCTTTTTTGAAAGACTCAATAACAGTAGCATCTGTTTGACGGTCAATTTCTATGAAGAATACTGTTTTTGTTGATGTTGATTCTTGCTCTGCTTTTAAGCTTGATAACCCTGATATTTTATCGTTTTTATCACGTTGAATTTTCAGTGGGCTATGTAGAAGTAAGTGAGAGGCAATGTTTTCTCGTGTCATGGCCATACGCACAGAGTCAACTAAAAATGGCATATCTTTAGCAATGATCTCTACAATGGTATGCGATGACTGCCAGCCATCTTTTGCCACTTCAGGGTTGAAAACGCGAATAACTGCGTCATCTGATGTATTTTTTTCTAGCGAATTCCAAAGGCTAAGTGCAGCACCATATAAGTCACTGTCGTTGCGATTTGCCAAATCCTCTTTAGACATATTGCTGTACAAGGCTTTGGCGAATTTCTCAACGAGTAACACATTATCAGCGCGAACTTTTTTCTGGATAAGCTTACAGACGTTATCTAAAATAACCGAGGCTTGGCCTTCATTTCGTGTCATTGTATGTTCCTTAATCTATCACTGCTAGTTTAGCAGAGTATTTGTACAGCCATTTATTAGCGTGGAGTCAGTTAAATTCTAACCCTTTTGAAACTAATAAACAGCCTTTTCGATGAAAACATTTTAAGCATTTCAGCTATTTGGTCATCTATTCACAAAATATAGATATAAATGGCCATTACTGGCCATTTTGGAGCAAATTTATTCACCTTATTTTTTCTGGTCAGTCCAGAGCAAGCTGCCAATTGCAGGTAAAAGTAACACTGCGCCCAACATATTTACTAAAAACATGAAGGTAAGCAGAATTCCCATATCAACTTGGAACTTCAAATCAGAAAAAATCCACGTACTTACACCAATCGCTAATGTAATACCGGTAAATAACACCGCACTACCACGTTCAACTAATGCATTACGATAAGCAATACTCAATGGTACGTTTTGTTTTAACTGCCCCATCATCGATGACAAAATATAAATACCGTAATCAACACCAATACCTACACCCAGAGCAATCACTGGTAACGTTGAAACAGTCAGACCAATCTCAAGCTGTACCATCAGTGCTTGTGCCAATGTTGATACTATGTACAAGGGTAATACCACCGCAATTGTTGCTTTTACACTCTTAAAACTAAGTAAGCATAAAATAATAACCGCACCGTAAACATACAACATCATAGGTATTTGCGCTGCTGAAACAGACTCATTCGTTGCAGCCATAACACCAACTGGCCCTGACGCTAATTTAAAGGCAAGTTTATCTGTGCCCTCTTCATCGGCAAATTGTTTTACTTTTGCAATCACGTTATCAATTGTTTGTGCTTTGTGATCGTCTAAAAATATAATCACCGGCATTACCGAGCAATCACCGTTTAATAACCCTGTACTGGTTTCTACACGTGACGTTGATTGCACTAAACTGGCAGAATTGCGCGGCAAACTTTGCCACTTTAAATTGCCCTCGTTGTAACCGGCATTGACTGATTGTGCCACTGAACTTAAGCTCACCGCTGACTGCACACCTGCTAAGTTTTCAACTTTATATTGAAAACGCGATATACGTTCCATTACATCATGCTCTGTACAGGCCGCAGGGTATGCTTCCACAATCACTTTTAAAATATCAGACGAAATGGTGTATTTGTCCGATATTAAAAAGGTATCTTGGTTGTAACGTGCATCTTGGTGCAACGATGGCGCACCCGCGTGTAAATCACCGATTCGCATTTTATCTGCTTGCCAATAACCTAATGCAAATAAAACCAAGGTGAAACCTATGATCATTTTTGCTGTTTTAGGGTCGGTTGCTTTAACTAATAAATCGCGCATTGTATCGAGTATATTCGGTTTGTTGGCATCACCCGATTGAATATGGATGCTGTTTTCAAAACGCATATACGATGCCCATACAGGCAATAAAATAAGGTTAGTAAATATAATAACAGCCACCCCTAAACTTGCTGTAATAGCCAGTTCACGAATGATGCCGATATCTATGGTTAAAAGTGTTAAAAAGCCAACCGTATCTGATAACAACGCAATCCCACCTGGTACCAGCAAAGCTCTAAAGCTAGATTGACAACACACGGCGGTCGCTTTGCCCTCAGTGACTTTTTTACCAATGGCGTTGATCATCTGCACACCGTGGCTTACACCAATTGCAAAGACTAAAAAGGGAACTAAAATTGACATAGGATCAAGGCCAAAGCCTAAACTAGACAATAAGCCTAACTGCCAAATAACGGCAATAATAGAACACACAATTGGTAAAATAGTGAGTTTCAAGCTGCCACAAAATAGCCATACCATGACGAATGTAAACGCAATCGCGATGGCAAAAAATAAAACAACCCCTTTTGCACCTTCAGCGATATCGCCAGCCATTTTTGCAAAACCGATAATATGAATACTGATATTATCAGTACTTAAAGGTTCACGAATCTCGGTTTCTAATTTTTTTGCAAACGCGAGGGTGTCTAATTTTTCTTGTGTTTGCGGATCAGTCTCTAACAGTTGGGCGGTGACCATGGCACACGAATAATCGCTTGCTATCATACGACCAACTACTTTTGCCTTTTCAATGTTTTCTTTTACGACGCCTAACCCTTGCTTGTCTGCTTTAAAGTTAGCTGGAATGATAGGGCCCCCAGCAAAGCCGTCTTCAACAACTTCAACAAAACGGGCACTGGGTGAAAAGATAGAATTTACTAAAGGACGATTTACCCCAGGAATAAAATAAAGCTGATCGTGCACTGCTTTTAATTGGGTAAAAAATTCAGGATTGAAAATATCTCCGCTGTCGTCACATACGGAAATTAAAATACTATTTGCACCACCAAACTGTTTCTCATGTTTAGTGTATACCTTCATGTATTCATGATTGAGCGGGATATTTTTATTAAATGACGCATCAAGTTGAATCTGTGTTGCTTTAAAAACCAACAAACAGGTAATTAGCACAAAACTTATGAGTACTACTGTGCGGTGCCTAAAAATCGCTTTTTCTAAGAAATCTAAAATTGCTTGCATTAAGGGGTCAACTCCTTCACTTTAATGCCATTTTCTGTCGCCATAATAAGTCTATCTTTAACAATTACACCATCAAGTATTGCTTTACCATCGGCCAATTGCTCGTATGACAGCTCATCATCTTTTAGATGAAAAATAACACCGCTATTAGCCAGTAATAGCCATTGTTTATTGTTGTAGTTGATAATGCTATTAATAGTGGCGGTTTTGTCATTTTCTAAATGCTGCCATTGTCCACTGTCGGTTTTATTTACGAAAATATTACCGCGTAGCCCCGCGACGATTTGTTGCGATGAATCAGAAGCAAAACCAAAAAACGAGCCAGGGTAAATTTCATCTATCCGTTGCCAAGTTTGGCCATCGTCATCACTTTTTGCCATTAAGCCCATCTCTCCCACTAGCATTAAACCCGTGCTAGTCGGTTCTATGCGGTTAAAATGTGGCAAAATAGACGAAGTTTCTATTTCATACCCTTCGGGATCGGTTTCTTTTAAATCGTTTAAGTACGCTCTATCTTCACTAAATAACAGTGAATCTAAAAACCGTTTTTGCCAATGTTCGCCGCCATCACTGGTTTGATAAAACATACCGTAGGCGCCCACGGCATAACCATGTAAATCGTCTTTAAAATAAATATCTAAACAGGGTTTATCAAGTGAGGGCTTTGCTTGTTGTAACTGCCAGTTTTCACCACCGTCGGTGGTATTTATAATTGTGGCGTCATGTCCACATGCCCAGCCGTGAGAATCATTAGTAAATTCAACCGCCGTTAGTAATACTTGCGTAGGCACTGATTGTGCTTGTTGCCAATTGTTACCATCAACACTTTTAATTACCGTACCGTGTTTACCCACAGCAATGAGCCCTGCTGAGGTTTGTGTGATATCGGTAAGGAGTGTTTTATCTGCATTAATCGCGCTAATCGCACTTAAAGGTGCGTCTTGTGCAAAACTCGCACCGCTTAGGATCAGGCTGGCATAAACCAAATACTTCATAAATTAAATTCGCCTTGAACTGAGGATTTGTTTGTCTGTTATAAAGAGGAAAACCTGTGCGTTAATAGACAAACGCGATGTGAAAGAAAAAAGGCACCTAGGAAACTAGGTGCCTGCTTTTATACTATCTGCCAGCGCGACGTAAAGCGCTCGATGTGAACTCATTATCATTAAATGACTGAGAAAAATCATACATCTTTTCTTGGTTATCCAAACCAATGGCTAAGTAGCGACGTGAGTTAAGGTCGTGGTAAACCTCAAGCGTACTCCACTGAGTCGGTACTTCGTAGTAGTTAAGGCCATAAGCCATTGCTACACGATACAGTTGGTCGCGATTATCGTAAATATCGGTAACATGTACTTGCCAGCTGTCTTCATCAATGTAGAACACACGTTTTTTATAAATATGGCGTGTGTCATCTTTTAAGTTTGCTTCAACAACCCACACACGGTGCTTTTCATAACGTGTATGCTCTGGGTTGATGTGGCCCGGCTTTAAAATATCATCATAGGTTAGCTTATCACTGTGAAGCTTGTAGCTATTGTATGGGATGTAAAGCTCTTGCTTGCCTTTTAGCGTCCAGTTATAACGATTTGGTGAGCCGTTAAACATGTCAAAATCATCGGTAGTACGTAAGCTATCTGCTGCTGTACCCGGAGCATCATACGCTACATTAGGTGCACGACGAACACGACGCTGACCTGAATTATACGTCCACGCTTGACGTGGTGTTAATATTTGATCCATGGTTTCATGTACTAACAATGCCGTACCTGCCAAACGTGCTGGCTCTGTCACTTGCTGTTTAAACTTAAACAAAATATTAGAGTCTTGTAGTTCAGCCGGCGTTGCACTTGGATCAGAATATTTAACTAATAGTTGCTCATCAAAGCCAACATAGTTGTACGACCCCGATGCTGTTGGCGCTGCTTGACCACCGAAGCGCTCAATTGATTGACCACGATAGCGAAGTAAATGGTTCCAAATTGCTTCTAAACCTGTTTTAGGAATTGGAAATGGAATACCAATTGCTGTGTTCTTAATCCCGTTACCACCTTCAACTAATTCAGCTGTAGTAGCAAATTTCTTTGTCGCATCGTATACAAACTGTGGGTATGACGCTGAACGACGTGTTTTGTAAATAGGCATTTTAAACGTATCTGGGTACGCTTCAAATAATGCTATTTGCCCTGGGCTTAAATTTTCTTTGTACTTATCAATATTGCTTTTATCTATAGTAAACAATACTTCATCAGTTGCGTAAGGGTCTAAGTGGTGCATACCCGGCTCATAACCTGCTGGTGCAGCAGTAATACCGCCGTTCCACGCTGGGATTGAACCATCTGCATTAGCTGCTTTTTCTGCCCCAATTGGGCTTAGGTCTTTACCTAGACGCGCAGCTTCTTCTGGACTAATTTTAGCCAGTGCTGTGTGACTTGCAAACAAACTACAAAACGCTGTAGCAATGAGGGTAGGTTTTTTAATCATAATAATGTTACCCCTAGATAGAATATTTTAAGTTAAAAGAAACGTAATCTCGGTCAGAGAAAGTGTTGGTGTCGCCACCACCCCAAAATGAGTTGTAACTTACATCTAAAGACCATGCATTTTGGTAATTAAAGCTCATAGTAGCACCGAGTGACTTACGATCTTCAATGAATAAGAACATTGGATCAGGCGTATTACCATTAACATCATGCGAGAACACAAAACGAGGTGAGAAGTTAATACCATTGTAAATATTAAAGTAATCACCTTTGGCAATTAAGCGATAACCCCAAGACGACGCCGTAGCAAACGATTTTTGCTCAGGACCATTTGATAAAGCCATATGCAATGCAGAATAGTCTGAACTACCTGGGCCTTGCATAATACCGCTTCGACCAGTACCAGAAACATTTAAACGCATTTCATCGTATTCAGGCATATTGTTGATGCGAACACCACCAATTTCACCGACAACTGCCCAGCTATCAGCACCTAATGAAGGGCCGAATAAATGCGTTGCCGTAAACTGTAGTTGTGAAGTATTACGTTCAATGTAACCTTTAGCTAGCTCGCCTGGACCTACAACACTTGCAGCATCACCTTTACTCATTTGCGAAATACCCGCAAATTCAGGGCGTAAGCCGGCAATCGCTAATTGCTCAGGCATAGCTGCATAAAGTAATTCTACGTCATCGATTTGCAGTGGTTCGTCTTCACGGAAAGTGAATTCACCTGCAAACGCGGTTTCACCCAGCGAGGTATTAAAACTCAAACCATATAGTTTGATATCTTCAGGGTATTCGTTTGTCGCTTTAGCAAATGCTTTTAAGTCAGAGACGTTATCAGAGGTAATTTCAGTGGTGGCAATCATCGCTAAATCTTGTTGCAATGATGCTTGCGTGAAATTAGATACGCGGCCCGAAATAAGTGGACGGCGGCTGTGATAATTTACATGATAAAGTGCCACTTCTGTATCGTTCCACTCTGGCAAAAACATGCCTAAGCGCAGACCATATTGACCGCCATCATCAGGTTCGGTTTTTCCATCATAGCCTTTACCTTTAAGGGCAACCTTAGTTGGGTACGCTAAGTACATATTGGCCAGTAATTGTTGTCCAGCTGCACTTGATGGGTCAATACCTTGGCTCGCAGCCACTTGGCCATAAGTTGCCATCAGGTTATTCAAGTTATCTGTTAAAAACGCTAAGTCAATATCAGGATTTGAGGTAAAACCAAGCTGTACATTTTGTTGATAACCGTTTTCAGCCGCAAAATCATTGGTAGAAAAATAAGTCCCTGCTGCTGGTAAACGTGTTTCATGCCATTGGTATTGATAAAAGCCCTCTAAGGTCATGTTTTCTGTAAGCCCTAATGAGGCCCACAACATACCAACCGGAATAAACGCTTCTTTTAGTTCAGCACCAGGTGCTTTTAATCGGTCAATATCAACCGGGTTTACGTTAATACCATGAGAGATTAATGTACTTTCCCCCCAGTTAACCACTTGTTGACCAAGTCGAATAGAAAGCGGGTTTTTGCCTTCATTTAAATCAAAGTTTGCCCACACATACGCATCAAGTAAACGAATGTCAGCACAGCTTTGCTCTTTAGTATCATCATCATCACACGGATCTACACCCTGACCAGATGTTGGATTAACGTAGGCACGATCGCCGTCCATTAATTCAAAATCATAAAAATACATAAAACGAGTAAATAAGCCGTAGTTATCTTTACTTACTGATAGGTCATGCGTGCCTTTTAATAGCTTTGAAAAAGTTTCGCCGCTATCAAAGTTTAAATCGCCTGCATCACCATTATTTGAGTAAGAGCCCGGTTGAGCCCAGACATCTTGAGATGAATAAATTGTATTGATTGCTGGGTTATAACCTGTCCAATCAAATGATGGGTTATTACTTTTACCAATGAGGTTAAAGTCACGGTCTTCTACGCGAATACTTTGCCCATAAGAAAAAGTAGAGTCGAAAGCGATATCAAAACCGCCTACCTCAAATGTTGCAGCCTGTGTCTGTGCTGCTGATAAACCGATAGCCGCAGCTGTTAAGCCGAGTACTATTTTATTTTTAACAAAAAGCGATCTTCTTATCATTTTGGTTCCCCCCTGTCGCGGGTATTTTTTGTGTGATCAAGTTATTGTTTTTAGTGTAATCGTAACGATAGAAGCGAATTAAACAAATTACAAATGGTCGCCTTCAATCAGTTATAAGTTTTTTATTTGTTTAACGTTTACGTATTGGTAAGACGTCATACCAGATAATTTATACACGTAAATTAACAATAGAACAAATCGAAATTAACAAAAAGGCAATATTTGTGTATATCTATATCACAAAAAACAACAGCTAGGCTACTCGTTCGAGACGGATGAACTTGTTTTCATTACTTAAAATTAGTCTAAACCGACCACGAATACCTAAACTAGACATGAAGGGCCGAAGATAATGCGCAGCAAAACGAATTGTTTTGCCGCTATCAGCTGTTACTTGAATTGAGCTATACCGGCCATGGTAATAATCCATGCACTCGTTATAGCTCAAATTTATATAAAAATAATGTTCTATCATGATTTATTGTAAGGCTTTTTCAACCTTTTCAAATAAATCATCGCTTAACCCTTCTAAATTCGAAAGGCGCTCTAATTGCGCTTTCATTGCACTGGCACGGGTTTCATCATAGCGACGCCATGACATAAACGGCGTTAACATACGTGATGCATTTTGCGGGTTAATCGCATTAAGTTTAATTAATAAATCGCCAAGTAATGTATAACCTTGACCATCTAAGCGATGAAATTGTGCGGTATTAAAGTGCGAAAAACTCCCCACTAATGCACGAACTCGATTCGGATTTGAAAAATCAAAACATGGATGTGTATACAATGCCTTAATTTTCTCAATGGCATCATCAGCGCTGTTCATTGCTTGTAGAGCAAACCACTTATCCATTACTAGTACATCATGGCGCCATTGGCTGTCAAAATGCGCAAGTAATTGATTTGATAATGGGTGCGCAGCTTTAACTACACTGCTCAGAGCGCCAAGCACATTAGTCATATTTGTTGATGCTGCTGCCTGCTCAATTAAGCTTGCCGCCTCAGCACTGTCTGTTTTTGCTAAATAGTGCAAGCAAAGTTGTTTTAAAGCGCGAATAGCCACCGCTTTGGCACTCACACTACCATCATCGGTGATTGCCTGATAACAACTTAAAAACTCAGTATGTAGTTGTTTGGCAATTTGTTGTTCGAATAGCTCAATATTGGCAATAATGTCATCAACCGGAATAACGTCAAACTCCGCAGCTAAAGTATCAAAACTAGGCAGTTTTAAGAGTTCAGCAATCAGCGCTAAATCACCCTCTCGTTGCGATATTAGCACCCTAAGTGCATCAATAACGGCATCGCTTAGTGGTGCATTACTAGCTGAAATAACGTTTGCCTTGAGTGCATTAATAAACAATTGTTGTTGTGCATCCCAGCGTGAAAAGTCACTGCGTGCAAAACGCATAATATGTAATAAATCAGCTTCAGTGATCTGTTGATTCAAAATACACGGTGCTGAAAAATCTTCTAGCAATACGGCGGTTGGACTGTGTTCAATATTATCAAAATGAAATGTTTGTTTAGCTTGAGTAACATTTAATACGCTATCAACCTTTTTACCTTGGTATTGCAATGCAATACCTTGGCCTTGCTGATCTAAAAGTTCAATCGCAAAAGGAATATGTAACATCGCATTATCAGGCTGATTCAGGGGCGCAAGTTGCTCTATAGTGAGCGTGAAGATTTGTGCACTTTCATCATACGCTTTGGTAACGTTTAAACGGGGTGTACCGCACTGATTATACCAACGCTTAAATTGTGATAAATCAATTGATGATGCATCACTCATTGCCGCAACAAAGTCATCGCAGGTAACCGCTTGTCCATCATGACGCTGAAAATACAGTGTCATGCCTTTTTGAAAATTTTCCTCACCCAACAATGTATGCATCATACGAATAACTTCAGCCCCTTTGTCATACACTGTAACAGTGTAAAAGTTATTCATTTCGATGACTTTTTCTGGGCGTATTGGGTGTGCCATTGGGCCGGCATCTTCGCTAAATTGATGAGTGCGCATCACTTTTACCGCGTCAATTCTATTTAACGCACGAGAGCCTAAATCACTGCTAAACTCTTGATCTCTAAATACCGTTAAACCTTCTTTTAAAGACAGCTGAAACCAATCACGACAAGTTACACGATTTCCGGTCCAGTTATGAAAGTACTCGTGGCCAACAATAGACTCAATGGTGTGGTAATCTTTATCGGTTGCCGTTTCTTGATTTGCCAGCACACATTTGCTGTTAAAAATGTTTAACCCTTTATTTTCCATTGCTCCCATATTGAAGAAATCAACGGCAACAATCATATAAATATCAAGGTCATACTCTAAATTAAAACGTGACTCATCCCAAGCCATCGCTTTTTTAAGCGACGTCATAGCATGCTCTGTTTTAGGTAAGTTTCCTTTATCGACAAATAACGCTAGGGTGACATCCTTACCACTGCGGGTAGTGTATTTATCGTGTAAAACATCAAAGTCCCCTGCCACTAGAGCAAACAAATAACTCGGCTTTTTGAACGGATCTTGCCATTTTACAAAATGGCGTCCATCTTGCGTTTCACCACTGTCCACTTGGTTACCATTAGAGAGCAAATGCGGAAATGCCGTATCGGCAATAATAGTGACATCAAAAGTTGAAAGTACATCAGGACGATCCATGTAGTAGGTTATTTTTCTAAACCCTTGCGCTTCACATTGAGTACAATAAGCGCCTCCCGATAAGTACAATCCCTCAAGTGATGTGTTTGTTTGCGGTGAAGTTTGCGTCACTATGCTTAACTGACATTCATCAGGCAGATTATTAATGATTAATTGCTGATTTATAATTTTATAATCTGTGAGCTCTGCACCGTCAATCGATAAAGAGATCAAAGTTAAGTCAATGCCATCTAATACCAGAGGGGCATTTGAATCACCCACGCGTTTAAGCGTTAATAAAGCATTTACTTGAGTCGTTAATGGCTGTAAGTCGAAAGTAAGCTCAGTATGCTCGATTGAAAAATCGGGGGCTTTATAGTCTTTTAAATATTCTGCTTGAGGTTTTTGTAGTTCAGTCATGATCACTCCAAAAAAATAGCCCCTTTTAGTGATAAAAGGAGCTACTTAAATTAAGCCGTTTGCTTAGGCTTGATACGCAGTATCTTAATACCTAAGTAAGCATAAATAACGGCTAAGAAAGGATTTATAAGGTTGAAAAATGCATAAAGTGCATAATCAAACGGATTGATTAATAGGACACTTTGCATATACGCACCACAGGTATTCCATGGTATGAGCGGGCTGGTAATTGTGCCACCATCTTCTAGTGTGCGTGACAAATTAACCGGCTTTAACCCGCGCTTTTTATATTCTTCTTTAAACATACGCCCGGGTACAACAATAGCAATATACTGATCGGCTGCGATAATATTGGTACCAATACAGGTAGCAATAGTTGAAGCAATTAATGAACCAGTACTTTTTGCGATTTTAAGAATACTTTTAACAAATATATCAAGTAGACCCGTTTTTTCCATAATCGCACCAAACATAAGTGCCGTCATGATCAACCATGTGGTTGTTAGCATGCCTGACATGCCACCGCCACTGAGCAAAGAGTCCATTTTTTCATCACCGGTACTAATAGTAAAACCGTCAAAAAAGGTGGTCCAAACCAGTTTAAAGTAACCAACAAACTCACCTTGAGTCATATCTATTTGGTTAGCAATTAAATCAGATTGAAATAACAATGCCCATACAGCCCCTATTACAGCACCAATAGAAATAGCCGGAAACGCTGGCATTTTTCTTATTGCTAAAACTAGTAACACGATTAAAGGCACCAACATTTCTAAACCAATATTAAAGTTTTGTTGAAGAATTGATGTTATTTCATCAATTTGACCCGACTCGCCTGCCGCGGTGGCATTGAAGCCCATAAATACAAAAATGATTAATGCAATCACAAAGCTTGGAACAGTTGTCCATAACATATGGTGAATGTGTTCAAATAAATCAGCACCAGCAACAGCCGGTGCTAAATTGGTTGTTTCTGACAATGGGCTAAGCTTGTCGCCAAAGTAAGCGCCTGATATAACTGCACCGGCGGTAACTGTCGGCTCTAGGCCAAGTCCAGAAGCAACGCCAAGTAATGCGACACCTATGGTCGCTGCCGTGGTCCACGAACTACCAATACTCATTGCTACAATGCCACAAATTAAACAACTCGCGGCGTAAAACCAGCTAGGGTTGATAATTTGTAAGCCGTAATAAATTAAGGTCGGAACCGTTCCTGATAATAACCAAGTTCCGATAAGTGCCCCCACCATGAGTAAAATTAAAATAGCGCTAAGAGATAAGGTAATTCCCTCAATCATTGCATCTTCTAATTTTTTCCATGTGTAGCCATTTTTTAAACCAATCAGTGCTGCAGCAAAAGTTGCAAACAGTAATGCAATTTGATTCGGGCCTGATGATGAATCATCGCCAAATAAGTACACGGCGGCACCTAACAAACAAATTAATACAGCAATTGGAATGAGTGCATCAAAAAGTGTGGCACTTTTAAGTGGTTTTTCTTCAATGGGCTTCAAAATATAGACTCCTACACACATTCGATGCATGTTGATTATTTTTATTAGCACGTACGCGCATTTATTGAGCAGTGTTGATCTAGCTCAACTTTTGGTAATCCGCGATTATAACAATTTAGCAAATTATCGATAGTAAAAAAGGCGCCTAAGCGCCTTTTTTTAACTAGCAAAGCCTTAATTAGCGCTTAGCCATACGACCGTATCTAATATAATCTTGCGTTATTAGTGCCGCTTCTTCAAGGAATGGGTCGAGCTTTTCAATCACCTCTGGTACATCGTCAAGGTTTTCTACTGGCTCTTTACCTAAACGTTTTAAACGCTCGTTAGTACGAGCTAATGCACGTGCCTCATTTTCTTCTTTTTCTTTAATACGTTTTTTCTCAACTAAAGAAATAGTTTTACGATCTTTTTCTTCGTTGTAACGGGTAATATCTTCAAACACATAATTAAATTCAGGCTCTGTTTTAATTCGCTCATCATGTTGTTTTTCAAGATGACTGATGACCGGATCTAAACGCCCTATTTGTTTATACTGTGCTTTTACTATGCTATCCCATGGCAATGCATTGTCTTGTTTGCTTTCGCCCCACTCAGCTGGGTCAATGGCAGATGGGAACGTAATATCTGGGATCACACCTTTATGCTGCGTACTGCCGCCATTTATACGGTAAAACTTAGCAATGGTGTATTGCACACTGCCTAGCGGGTTATCGTATAAATCATAAGCGCGTGCGAGGCCTTTATGCTGCTGCACAGTGCCTTTACCAAAGGTTTGTTCACCAATAATAACTGCGCGGCCATAGTCTTGCATTGCCGCTGCAAATATTTCAGATGCAGACGCGCTGTATCTATCAACAAGTACCGTCAGTGGGCCATCGTAATAGGTAATGCCATCACGGTCTTTTTGCTCTTCAATGCGATTATTTAATGTATGAATTTGTACCACTGGGCCTTGATCAAAAAACAAGCCTGACAATTGCGTCGCTTCATATAGCGAACCACCGCCATTTTGACGTAGGTCTATAATAATACCGTCAACTTTTTGCTCTTTTAATTTAGCAAGTTCTACTTTTACATCTTTAGAAAGGTTGTTGTAAAAGCCAGGGATTTCGATTACCCCTATTTTACTAGTCAGATCTGAATAGCTGGCTTCAAATACTTCTGATTTTGCTGCTCGGTCTTCCAGACGAATTTTATCACGGGTTATCTCAACTACCTTTGGCGTACCGTGAGCATCTGCACCCTTTAAATATTGTAAACGTACTTTCGTGCCTTTAGGGCCTTTTATAAGATCAACCACGTCATCTAAACGCCAACCAATAACATCAACAAACTCTTCGCCCTCTTGAGCCACACCAATAATGCGATCATCGGCTTTAATCTGCTCAGATTTGTCTGCAGGGCCTCCCGGGACTAAACTACGAATAACCGTGTAGTCTTCATCAGGCGTTAATACTGCGCCAATCCCCTCAAGCTCTAAGTCCATGTCCATTTTAAATTGTTCAGCACGACGAGGTGACAAGTATGAAGTATGTGCTTCAATACTGCGTGCTAGCGAGTTCATTACAATTTGAAATGCGTCTTCAGATTTTGACTGAACAAGGCGTTTTTCTGCGTTTTTATAGCGCTTAGTCAACACCTCTTTAATGCCTGGCCAATCTTTGCCAGTCATTTTTAAACGCAGTGCATCATATTTTACCCGTTCGCGCCAAATTTCATCAAGCTCAGCTTGGGTAGTTGCCCACGGCGCATCTTCGCGGTCATAAAAATATTCATCTTCTTCGTCAAACGTCATTTCGTTTTCAAGTAGCGACAGTGAAAATTCATAACGTTCAAAACGACGTTTAAGGCTTAAGTTGAAAATATCAAACGTAAACCCTAACTGGCCGCTAAGAAGCGCGTTATCAAAACGGTTACGATATTGCTCAAATGAGTCTACATCGCTTTTTAAAAACACGCTTTTATTAAAATCAAGGGACTCGATGTAACGATCAAATACTTTACTCGAAAGCTCATCATTAAATCGAACGGGTGTGTAATGTGAACGAGTAAATAGATTAGCCACTCGTTTGCTGGCTGTACCGTGCTGACTTTCTTGTTTTAACAAGGGTAAGTCTTCTAATGTTACCGGCTCTACTGCAGCAAATAACGAACCTGAAAACAGCGCAGCAACTAACGGAATGAGCGTAAACTTTTTACTCATACACAACTCCTTAATTTTTTTCGCAACTTAAATAATGTATAAGCTGTCGGCTTTGGTTTTTACTTGCATACCTGTCACTAGTTCAACGTGAACATCGTCTTTGTTTACTTCAGTGATTACTGCATTAACAAGTGCTTGGCCAAGTTTAACTTTAACCTTGTTATTAACCTTGACCTCGCCTGCAGGTAAAGGTTCAACTTTTCCTGAACGCTTAGGCGCAGCGGCTTTGGCAGGTTTTGCTGCAGCTGATGGATTTTTAGCTGAATGCGCTGGCTTCTTCTTAAAAGATTTTGCATCTGAGTCTTGACGTGGGCGTTGCTGCTTTTTGCGCTTTGCCATTTTAGCACGGCTTTCTTCCAACGCTTTTTGTGCGTGGTCGATATGCTCCTGCTCAACTTTCTCGCCTTGATTTCCGTAAAGATCAATACGGAACTCAGATTTAGTAACCGCTTCAAGATAGCGCCAGTTAGATGTGTATTTTCTAAGTGCTTGGCGTACTTGTGTTTTACTAACTTTTTCAGACCCTTCAATACGCTCAGCGATATCTTTAAAGATACCTACTTTAAGCGGCTGAATGCCTTCTTTTTGTTTAAAACATTGTGGAAATTCTTGGTATAAGAACTCCAATACTTCATTAATATCTTTTAGCTTGTTTGTGGTTTCCATTTTAGAACCTATTTAATCACATCTTTTCATCAAGGGCAGAATCAACATAGTGGATGCTCCAATCAACTAACTCTTCAAAGTCAGTTTCAATCACAGCCATATCACCACGTAAATGTTCCCAAATACCATTTATAATTTCATCAATTGAATCACAGTCTAAATCATCAGGTAGACGATCCCAGGCCATGTGAATCAAATCATTGAGCGTTTCCGCTACATGTTCTTCTTCACCTTCCCAATCACCTACATCTTGAACGGCGAATAGGTAATCTTGAACATTTAGCAAATCTTTCATTACAGGCTAGCCTCTAAGCATTTTACAAGTGCTTCAAGCCCTGCTTGGTCATCAGTATCAAATCGGCCAATACTTGGGCTATCTATATCAAGTACCGCAAATACACGGCCGTTTTTCATGATAGGTACAACTATCTCAGAATTTGACGCCGCATCACAGGCTATATGACCGTCAAACGCATGCACATCTGAAATTAACTGGGTTTGCTCGGTTGCCGCAGCAGTGCCACATACCCCTTTCCCTACCGGAATACGAATACAAGCTGGATTGCCTTGAAATGGACCAAGTACCAATTCTGTCGGTGAATCCATAAAATAAAAGCCCGCCCAATTCACATCTTCTAAAGAAGTAAATAACAGCGCGCTAATATTTGCCATATTGGCAATTATGTTTGATTCACCGCCTATCAGCGATTCAGTTTGCTTAACTAATGACTGGTAAAAATCGTGCTTTTGCATACCAAACTACTTCTTATTAAACATACAGTAGCTAAAGGTACTCTTTGTCACTAAAAATTGAAACCTTTTGCGGGTAAAAAAAAGGAAATTACATGGTTTTACGACACACTTGATTAAATATTCTGCAATTAGCTTTGTACCGATTTACGCAAGCCAAATAAAAACAGTCCTGCAGCAAATCCCGACATCACACTATTGATTAAAAATATCTCGCCAGTAGTCGCACTAAGCAGATAGCTAAAAATAGCGCCACCCAGTAAGCCAAGTGTTAATACCCCAGAATAATTCACCTTAGAATACTTAAACATAAGTAAGTAGCCTGGCACCACAAACGCAGCCATTGTTAACCCTACTATGTGGGCATTAGCAATGGCCGTCATCAATAGCCCTAAAAAGATAGACACCGCGTCACCACGCATAGTCAATGCGTAATATATTCCTAGCATACTGCCGATAATAACAGGAGATAATAATGAAAGTGCGACGCTTTTAGCAAGTTGATGTTTCATAGTAAGAACCTTAAATACACAAGCATAAATCTTATTTCTTAGCATGCCCTAAGAGCTGTAGCTTATAAATAGAGACTATGGTCGTATTTTTTAACTAAATATACTTGGTTTTGAGGTTAGGTATAGCGAAAATTAGACACAAAAAAGCCCGCTAATAAGCGGGCTTTAATATAATGGTGGAGAGATAGGGATTTGAACCCTAGAGGGGCTATAAACCCCTGCCGGTTTTCAAGACCGGTGCATTCGACCACTCTGCCATCTCTCCGAAAATGCATAAACTACAAGTAAGAGAGTACTCATAGTTATTTTAATAAGGTGGTGGAGAGATAGGGATTTGAACCCTAGAGGGGCTATAAACCCCTGCCGGTTTTCAAGACCGGTGCATTCGACCACTCTGCCATCTCTCCGCACGGCCTGAATAATAGGGAAACCCATGGGCTTTGTGAAGCTTTTTTTTCAATTATTTGTTCAAGTGATTAAAAAACAACTAATTTGTTTAAACATAAAGCAAAAAGATCGATTCCTATACGCCGAGTGAACTTTTATTTAAATTTAGTTGTCTATTGATCTACAAAGGTTTGCCCAAACATATAAGAGTTGGTAATCTGATTTTAGTTAAATTACAGGAACTACTTAGTTTCACTTACAGGAGCTCTACAATGGCATTTAATCAATCGTACAATACTGCAAAGCCGGTAATGTCGACCATTGAAACAAACAAAGTGCTTAAAAACACTTATTTTCTACTTGCAATGACACTTGCATTTAGTGCCGTCACCGCCGGCATTTCAATGGCACTGCAATTACCTTATTTCATGGGACTAGTGTTCACTCTGGTTTCGTTTGGCCTTCTTTTTGTTGTAAACAAAAAAGCCGACACAGCATCTGGTGTATTTTGGGTGTTTGCGTTTACAGGATTAATGGGAGCTGGTTTAGGCCCACTCCTTAATCACTATGCACAATTACCTAATGGCCCTATGCTAATTATGCAAGCGCTAGGTTCTACGGCGTTAATCTTCTTTGGTTTATCTGCTTATGCACTTAACACTAAAAAAGATTTCTCGTTTATGGGTGGTTTTTTAACTGTGGGCTTAATTGTGGTTATCGTGGCAAGTATTGTAAATATTTTCCTAGGTAGCTCTTTAATGTTTATGGTACTAAACGCAGCTGTGGTACTAATCATGTCTGGCCTAATTTTGTTCGATACGAGCAGAATCATTAATGGCGGCGAAACGAATTATATCCGCGCAACGGTTTCTTTATACCTGAGCGTTTATAACTTATTTACGTCTTTACTTGCGTTACTTGGCGCAAATAATGACTAATTAAATAGTTCTGTTAAAATAGCCCCTTTATTGGGGCTTTTTTATTGGAATAGTTTTGGCACGCTTTGTACTTTCTTTACATACTCCACCATCGGATCACGATACCACACAGCGTATTGTTAAATTTGCTCACGCCTGTTTAGCACAAGGGCATAGTATTGATGCAATATTTTTATACCAAGATGGTATCTATCATGCTTCAACGCATTTTGAGCTTGCTTCAGATGAGCTCAATTTATCCTCACTTTGGCAGCAGCTAGCCGACAAAAATATTAATTTAATGCTGTGCGTTACCGCAGCTGAAAAGCGTGGCTTAGATATGCAAAATACTGGTGTATTCGCTGTAGCAGGCCTCGCTGAATTTGCTATGTTAGCCAGTGAAGCAGATAAATGGATACAATTTAAATGATTAATGTACTCGTTATTAGTCAATCAAGCCCATTTGATGACATGCATATTCGCGATGCACTCGATATGACGCTTATTTTTGCCGCAGTTGATCAAAATATAAGTTGGTTGTTTAGCGGTCCTGCGGTGCTAGCTCTTAAAAAAAATCAAAGCCCGAATAGTTTGGGGCTTAAAGATTTTTTTAAAAATATTAAAACCCTAGAAATATATGATGTTGACAATATCTACGTGTGTGAGAAGTCACTCATTGACTACGGTTTAAGTAAAAATGAGCTACTTATTGAAGTAAAAACCGTTAACTTTAATGCCCAAAAACAGTTAATTCAAAATCAGCAGCACGTGGTAACGCTATGAGCACTTTACATATATTTTCAAAACCACTGAATTACTACAGTGCAAACAGTCTCGATAATCTGATTATGCTAACAGACTCGGTTTTATTAGTGGGTGATGCCTGTTTTGCTAAAGGGCAATACAGACAATTTGCCGATTCGCTTTATATTTTAAAGGACGATGCAGCGGCGCGTGGTATCTCTTTAAATTTGAATGATAAAGCGATTAGCTATGATGAGTTCGTTACCCTAAGTTTATCATCTAAACAATCAATTACTTGGTGATTTATGCTGGAATTTAATAATCAAACAATAGACACAGATAAGCAAGGTTACCTGCTAGATCATACTGATTGGTCTAAAGAATTGGCCGATGTTATTGCACAACATGAAAGCATTATATTAACCGAACAGCATTGGGAAGTTGTTAACTTTGTGCGCGCATTTTATCTTGAATACAACACCAGTCCAGCCATTAGAATGTTAGTCAAAGCGATGGCTAAAGCGCTCGGTGAGGATAAAGGTAATAGCATGTACTTGTATAAACTTTTTCCAAAGGGACCGGCCAAACAAGCGACTAAAATTGCGGGCTTACCTAAACCTGCACGGTGTATTTAATGAAACACAAAGCTAAAAACACGTCATCTTCAACAAGTAAACGCAATACAGGTCGTACATATTCGCGCAGTGCTGTAAAAAAAAGCCCGATAAAAAGAGCAATTAAGCCGCAGATAGCCCAAAGCGATAAAAAAGTTATTTTATTTAACAAACCTTATGATGTCCTTTGCCAATTCACAGACGAGCAAAATAGACAAACACTGGCTAATTTTATTCCTATTAAAGATGTTTATGCTGCGGGTCGCTTAGACAGAGACAGTGAAGGCTTGTTATTATTGACCAATTGCGGGAAATTACAAAATACCTTAACCGCTCCTGGTAAAAAAACCAACAAAACGTACTGGGTACAAGTTGAGGGGGTGCCTACAGAAGCATCTATTGATGCGCTCAGTCAAGGGGTCGAACTCAAAGATGGATTAACCTTACCTGCACAGGTAAAGTTAATCGATGAACCAGCGCTTTGGCCACGCACTCCCCCAGTGAGAGAACGTAAATCAATTCCAACATCTTGGTTGAGTATCACTATAAACGAGGGGAAGAACCGTCAAGTTCGACGAATGACCGCACACATTGGCCACCCAACGTTACGGTTAATTCGCTATAGTATTGGTAAATACACACTCGATGGAATTGAAACAGGTCAATATAAAATCAGTGGGCCACCAACCAACAGTTAATACTTTACGTTAGCCTTTGCTTATCTGGTATTAAAAGCAAAGGTTAAACATACTGTGTTATTCATGCCTTCCTAAGGCAATACAATTTCTGCCCTGCCTTTTTGCATAATACAGCGCACTATCCGTTGCTTTAAAGAAATCGACATGGTTAGTTTTTTCGCCATGTTTTACCGTATGAACTCCCATACTCACAGAGAGAAAGCCAGTAAAACTATCTTCATGAGCTATCGCTAAATCTTCAATAGATTTTTGTATTTGTTCTGCAATAAAGAGTGCACCTTGATTATCTGTTTGTGGGAGTAAAACAACAAACTCTTCTCCGCCATAGCGCGCTACAAAGTCCTCAGGACGACTGACTGTTTCTGCTAGCTTTTGCGCTACGCTATGTAAGCACTTATCCCCTGCAATATGACCATACCTATCATTAAATTTTTTGAAATTATCTATATCAATAATGATCATAGAAAGTTGAGTATTTACTTTTATCAGTTTTTTAAATTCAGCATGTAATTTTTCGTCAAAACGGCGTCTGTTGGCAATTTTAGTCAATGAGTCTAAAAAGGCCATATCGCTGAGTATCTCTTGGGTTTTCAAACGCTCCGTCGCATCGTTAAATACAGCAATAAATTCACTTTCTACACTAATACCTGACACTTGCATTATCACTTTTGAGCCATCTTTACATACAATTTGATAGTCATTAGCAGGAATATCGTCATTATTTTTATTTGCCTGCGCTAAAGACTCACCCCACATCGTTTGAGCAGACTCTCTATAACTAGGCTCAGGATACGCGACCTTCCACCACTGTTTTAAATTAGGGATATCATCAATTGTATAGCCAAATACATCTACAAAGCGTTGATTAAGCTTTAAAATATCGCCGGTTACCATACAAACATTACACACGGGCAAAGGCAAAATAGTAAATAATTTTGCATAATGGCTCAGCTCATGTTTTCGCATTGGATGTTCAGTTGCACTACTAACAAAACGCTGCTGTTCAACGTGTTTCATTTCAAGAGAAGCATTCATAGTGGCAACAAAATGCCATTCTAACCACCACTTTTCTAGCTGCTTTAAAATGACTTGTTGAAAGGGATTAATAAAGTCTAAAGAATGTTCAATGAGTCTAAATAGCGCTGAAATAGGGTTGGGTTCTTCAAAGCGGTAAGGACGAGGAACCCTAATGGTTTGATAAAACAGTTGGTAAGCTGATTCTTTAACGTTATGTGGTAATTGTTCTGCTACTAAGCAATCATCGCGTTGTAACTTTGTTGATAACTCAACAACGTAAGATTTTACCTTTTGTGCTTGAGAAGCATAATTCATATATTCATTCCATTGACTATATTATAAATACTTATTTGAGTGTTTATTCAATTTAAACTCATCTAAAGGTATTGCATAATCATTTGGTTGTAAAGGTTTGTTAATGAACAATAATAAATATATTCTTTGATATTCTATAAACAGTACTAACACCTTAAATAAACAACATTTACTCATCATTTATAACTTAAATGAGTGTTTATAATTTAATGGCCTGACATCTTGGACCTGTTGTTCTTTGCAAATTAAAATGTGTTCAAACAAAGGGGCTATAATAGCACCGCAAAATGTGTAATCTAATCGACTAAGTAAAAATCGACTAACAAGGAGTAAATCATCCCTAACCAACATAAAAAAAGCAACAAAATCTATTCAATAGCCCTTCCTCTCTTTAAGCACTTACAAAATACATGCTATAATCGCGGCCTTTCCAAGTTAACAGTAATCTGTATAAGCGAAATTATTCATGAGCGAAAATAGTCACATTAAAGTCATCGTTGGTATGTCCGGCGGTGTTGATTCTTCTGTATCTGCATATTTATTAAAACAACAAGGCTATCAAGTAGAAGGCTTGTTTATGAAGAACTGGGAAGAAGATGACAATGATGAATATTGCGCTGCCGCTGAAGATTTAAAAGATGCCCAAGCTGTCTGTGACAAATTAGGTATTGAACTTCATACCGTTAACTTTGCAGCGGAATACTGGGACAACGTATTCGAATACTTTTTAGCAGAGTACAAAGCTGGTCGCACACCTAACCCAGACATCATGTGTAACAAAGAAATTAAATTTAAAGCCTTTTTAGAATTTGCGGCTCAAGCACTTGGTGCTGACTTTATAGCAACGGGCCACTACGTGCGTCGTGAGCTCAGAGATGATAAATATGTTATGTGCCGTGGCCTAGATGATAATAAAGACCAAAGCTACTTTTTGTACACATTGAGTCATGAACATATCGCGCAAACGCTGTTCCCTGTCGGAGATATTGCCAAGCCAGAAGTGCGCCGTATTGCTGAAGAGCAAGATTTAATTACCCACGATAAAAAAGACAGTACTGGTATTTGTTTTATCGGTGAGCGTAAATTTAAAGATTTCTTACAAAAATTCTTACCTGCTCAACCTGGTGTTATTGAAGACACAGATGGTAACAACGTTGGTGAACATGAAGGTTTAATGTACCACACCTTAGGTCAGCGCAAAGGCTTGTTAATTGGTGGTATGAAAGAAGGCTCAGGCGAACCTTGGTATGTTGTAGACAAAGATGTTGAACGCAATGTATTGATTGTGGGCCAAGGTAAAAATCACCCTCGCCTTTACAGTAATGGCCTAAATGCCAACCAATTACACTGGGTAGATCGTGTTGGTCCTCAAGGTACTACTCGTTGCACCGTAAAAACACGCTACCGTCAAGAAGACCTAAGCTGTACCTTGTTAGTCGGTGAAGATGGTATGGCACGCGTATTATTTGATGAGCCACAAAAAGCGGTAACCCCAGGACAATCTGCCGTATTTTACGCTAATGAAGTGTGTTTAGGTGGTGGTATTATTGACTCGGTGATCAAATAATGAATCAACATCAAGTCATGGCGCTTGCAGCCATGTGTCAAGTGGCTAAGCAAGTTCAGAAGGTTGCCCAATATGGTCGCGCTGATGAACAAGATTTATCGATTTTATTATCAAGTATTGTGCAAACCTCGCCAGCTTCCCCAGAAGATGTTTATCAAGGTGAACATAACTTACGTGATGGCTATAAAACATTAATGGCACAACTGAGTGCCGGTGCTCAAAAAGATGTAGAAATAGTCAAATATGTAGGTGGTTTAATGCAGTTAGAGCGTGCGCTTAGTGCTAACAGTAAAAGCCTCAATGAATTAGGTAAACGTATTGATGATATTCATCGTCGTTTAGATCATTTTGCTATTACCGATGACAGTGTTGTTGCCGGTTTAGCAGATATATACTCGTCGGTGCTAAGCCCCCTTGGGCACCGAATTCAGGTTTATGGTAAACCCGAGTTATTAAAACAGCAGCTCACGCAAAATAAAATCCGCGCATTACTTTTAGCCGGAATTCGCAGTGCAGTATTATGGCGACAAATGGGCGGCAAACGTCGTCATTTCTTTTTTGCGAAAAGAAAAATTCTCGCCATAGCTAAAACAAAAATTTAATTATCGTTCAAACTAAAATTTAGGAGTTATTATGGAGCTTTCAGCGTTAACGGCTATCTCTCCGGTTGATGGTCGCTACGGCAGCAAAACCACTGAACTACGCAGTATTTTTAGCGAATTTGGATTAATCAAATACCGCGTAACCGTTGAAGTGCGTTGGTTGCAAGCGTTAGCTGCAGCAAGCGAGATTAAAGAAGTCCCCGCTTTTAGCGACGAAGCAAATGCGCTGTTGA
This sequence comes from Pseudoalteromonas sp. MQS005, assembly GCF_001661605.1. Lineage (NCBI taxonomy): Bacteria > Pseudomonadati > Pseudomonadota > Gammaproteobacteria > Alteromonadales > Pseudoalteromonadaceae > Pseudoalteromonas > Pseudoalteromonas sp. MQS005. The sequence goes on from NZ_LYRQ01000002.1 coordinate 76,574, forward strand.
ATGCAATTGTAGATAACTTCTGTGAAGCTGATGCTCAGCGAGTTAAGGACATCGAACGCACAACAAACCATGATGTTAAAGCCGTAGAGTATTTACTAAAAGAAAAAGTAGCTGATAATGCTGAGCTACACGCAATTAACGAATTTATTCACTTTGCCTGTACTTCTGAAGATATTAATAATCTATCTCATGGTTTAATGTTAACTGAAGCGCGTAACCACGTCGTTTTACCTTATTGTGATGAGTTATTAAGCGCCATTAAAGAAAAAGCAATTGAGTACAAAGCCATTCCAATGATGACTCGTACACATGGACAGCCTGCAACGCCTTCGACTATGGGTAAAGAGTTTGCAAATGTTTACATGCGTTTAAAGCGTCAACGTGACCAAATTGCACAAGTAGAAATGCTAGGTAAAGTAAACGGTGCTGTGGGTAACTACAATGCACATCTAAGTGCGTACCCTGACTACGATTGGCATACCCACGCCGATAAGTTTGTAACTAGCCTAGGTTTAACACTCAACCCGTTTACCACGCAAATTGAACCTCATGATTACATAGCAGAGCTTTTTGATGCAATTGCACGCTTTAATACCATTTTGCTCGATTTTGACCGCGACATGTGGGGCTACATTGCACTTAATCACTTTAAGCAAAAAACCATTGCCGGTGAAATTGGCTCATCAACTATGCCACACAAAGTGAACCCGATTGATTTTGAAAACTCAGAAGGTAATTTAGGCTTAGCCAATGCTATCTTTGGTCATTTAGCACAAAAACTACCTGTGTCTCGCTGGCAACGTGATTTAACTGACTCAACCGTATTACGTAACTTAGGTGTAGGTATGGGTTATGCGGTAATTGCATACCAATCAACCCTTAAAGGTGTAAGCAAACTTGAAGTAAACGAGCAACGTTTGGCAGATGAGCTTGACCAAAACTGGGAGCTGCTCGCTGAGCCAATTCAAACCGTTATGCGTAAATACGGTATTGAAAAACCATATGAAAAGCTAAAAGATTTAACCCGTGGTAAACGTGTAAATCAAGAAATTATGGCTGATTTCATCGATGGTTTAGACCTACCAGAAGCTGCAAAAATTGAAATGAAAAAACTAACGCCGGCTAACTACATTGGTCGCGCTGTTGAGTTTATTGATGATTTAGTTTAATCACTCAAATCTACTAATAAAAAGCGAAAGGTACCTGCCTTTCGCTTTTTTCATTTAGGTCTTAACGTTATAGGCATTCTATGTATCAATTAAAAATAAATGAATTATCAGAGCAAGCGTTTTTAAGTCAATATTGGCAAAAAAAACCACTGTTGATCAAAGCTGGTTTTAAAGATTTTCAAGACCCACTTGATGCGAATGAACTCGCAGGCCTTGCTATGGAAGACAGCATAGAATCGCGCATTATTACTAACAACAATCAACAATGGCAATCGCATCAGGGACCATTTGACGATTTTGAAATACTCACTGATCAGCACTCGACACTACTCGTGCAAGCAGTGGATCATTGGCACCCAGAAGCTGCTCAGTTACTTGAACCTTTTCGCTTTATACCTAATTGGCGAATAGATGATTTGATGATCAGCTACTCAACCCCAGGTGGCGGTGTTGGCCCACACCTAGACCAATACGATGTATTTATTATTCAAGGTGAAGGTAAGCGCCATTGGCGGGTAGGATTACCCGACCCAACACTAAAACAGTTTGCTCAAAATAAAACATTACTGCAAGTTGAAGCTTTCAGTGCAGTAATTGATTGTATTTTGGAGCCCGGTGATATTTTGTATATACCACCAGGTTGTCCTCATGAAGGCTATGCGGTTGAGAATGCACTTAACTATTCAGTCGGTTTTAGAGCACCTAATCAACAAGATTTACTTTCAAGTTTTGCTGATCATATTATCGACACAGAAAGCGGCCAAAAAAGGTATAGCGACCATACCCTCGCCCTGCGTGATTCTAAAGGTGAGCTAACCCAAAGCGAAGTCGATAAAGTAAAAACGTTAATGCAAGCATTGCTAGAAGACGAGAGTTTATTTAAACACTGGTTAGGTAATACCCTTAGCCAACCTAAGCATGATATGGACTTAGCCCCTGAAGAAGACCCATTTAGTGTCGAACAAATACAACAACTGCTTGAGAACCAAGTAACATTTGAGCGTTTAGGGGGCACACGTGCTATTTATCAATGTATGGATACAGAGTTACTTCTAAGTATCAATGGCGAAAACTTCGCTTTACCCTTATCTGATTTAGAAGCGGTAAAACAGCTTACTGATTTTATTGAATTTGATAGCAGCGTGCTTAATGCAACCACACCTAGCCTAGATTTTATCGAAACTTTTACTACACTGGTTAATGAGGGTATTTGGTTTAGCTAGGAGGAGGTCATGGTTTATACCGTTGACAAAGTTGATTGGCAAAGTGAAAAAAGTCAACTGCAACATATAAGGGAGCGAGTGTTTGTATATGAGTTACATATTCCTAAACGTATTGAGTTTGATAACTTAGATGCACTCGCTCAACATATTCTGGTCACCGATAATATGCACTCACCTGTTGCCACAGGTCGATTATGTAATGATGGTTTAATTGGAAGAATCGCCGTATTGCCGCAGCATCGCAACCGCAATGTTTATAAGTCACTGCTTAATTTCATTGTTAAATTAGCAGCGGAGCAAGGTATTGAAGCAATCAGTATTAATTGTATTTTAAACGAAGTAGAACGATTCAAAAATAATGGGTTTACTGTGCAAGGCCACGTCTTTATGGAAGCAGGTATCCCAAGGCAACGTATGCAGTGCCCTATTGCATGCTTTGAAACACGACCATTTACTTTAGTGCATTAACGAAAAAACGAGCCACTTGGCTCGTTTTTTTCTTTATTCTTGTCGATAATCTTTGAAAAAACGCTGCATTTTCATCATTGCACTCGATAAATCATCTTTATTAGGTAAAAACACCAATCTAAAATGATCAGGCTCTGGCCAGTTAAAGGCGCGCCCATGTACTAACAATATTTTTTCTGCTTTTAACAAATCAAACATCATTTGTTCATCGCTTTTAATGTTGAATTTAGCGGTATCCACTTTAGGGAAAGCATAAAGCGCCCCTTTAGGCTTTTTACAACTAATTCCATCAATCGCATTTAAGCCGCGCCAAGCAATATCTCGTTGCACATATAAACGCCCACCGGGGTCAATTAAGCTATCAATTGACTGAACGCCACCCAACGCTTGCTGAATTGCATATTGTGCGGGCACATTGGCACAAAGACGCATTGAGGCAAGAATATCTAAGCCTTTAATTAAATCTGTCATTAATGCGGTGCGGCCACTTAGTACCATCCAGCCCATTCTCAGCCCAGCAGCACGGTATGTTTTAGCTAAGCCATTAAAGGTGATGATAGGGAGATCATCGCATAATGAACCAATAGAAGTATGGGTAACGCCGTCGTATAGAATTTTCTCGTATATTTCATCGCTTAACAGCAAAAGCTTGTGCTCTCGAGCAATATTGATCAACTCTTCAAGTAAAGCGTCACTGTACACAGCCCCAGTTGGGTTGTTGGGATTAATCAGCACTAATGCTTTGGTTTTAGAGGTGATTTTACTCTTAATATCATCAATGTCAGGAAACCAATCTTGCTCTTCATCACACAAGTAATGAACCGGATTACCACCTGCTAATTTTACCGAGGCTGTCCAAAGCGGATAATCTGGAGCGGGAATTAACACTTCATCATCATTATTCAACAGTGCTTGAGTAACCATTTGGATAAGCTCACTCACACCGTTGCCAATGTAAATATTATCAACGTCTAAATTGTGTAAGCCACGCTGTTGGTAGTGCTGATAAATAGCAACACGCGCAGAATAAAGACCTTTAGAGTCACAGTATCCTTGAGCTGAATATAAATTACGAATGATATCGCGATGCATATCTTCTGGCATATCAAAGCCAAATGCGGCGGGGTTGCCTATATTAAGCTTTAATACCTTTTGGCCCTCATCCTCCATTTTTTTAGCTTGCACTAAAACGGGACCTCGGATGTCATAACAGACGCCGTCTAATTTATGACTCTTTTTTATTTCTGACATTGTTACCTCTAAAGAGCAAGTTAGCCATTAGACTAACGCAGTAAAGCCGTGAATTACTAGGAAAATTAAGCGCTTAAAACTGAAAAAAATTCACGTTAACACTCTTTTTTATTACTATTGAAACGCGTTTAGCGCCCAGCTAACCATGCATTTAGTTTTGCTTGTGAACCAGTAACTTGCGCCATTAATCCATCGGCTGCATTAACAGCCTGCTCGTCATTCCCGTTATTTAAATTATATTCAATTAAACGAGCAACTTCGGCTAAACTTGCCGCACCAAATTGAGCGGCGTTTGATTTAAGGCTATGAGAGTGGCGAATAGCAGCCTCTTTATCTTGCCCAAGCGCAGCAATTGCTTCGTTCCCCAATCGCTCAAATTCCGCACAACAAAATTCCAGCGTATCTGGAAATTGTTCACCTAATAGCGATTCCATACTTTCTAAAGCGGATTCGTCAATATTGATCTCTGTCATATTCATGCCCTTCAATACGGTCCATCGATTTTCTTCTTATCTCTTACTCTATATCTAAGCACAAAAAAAACCAACTTTATTAGTGCAAAAATGTATAATTACGGCAAATGTACCAACGAAATAGTGTATTCAATGGCACGTCCTCTTTGTAAACAGTGTAACTTTTCGCTAAGCACTTGTATTTGCAGCGCAATTACCCGTGTTACTAACCAAACTCAGGTTATTATTTTGCAGCACCCCAATGAAGCAAAAGTTAGCAAAAATACGGCGCAGCTATTAGCTTTAGGTTTAACCCACTGTAAAATTATTAGAGGCGAAAATAATCAAGACTTCGCCTGCTTACAAAACCTGCCTATTGAATCGAGCGTATTACTCTACCCAAGCGAGAGCGCCGTAAAATTAGACCGACCGAATAGTAAAGAAAACCTTCAAGAGATTACGCATTTAATTGTGATTGATGGTACATGGAATAAAGCCTTTAAAATTTTGCAATTAACCCCGTTATTACAACAGTTTAAAACGGTAAGCTTTAGCCATATTCCCACCAACCGTTATGCTATTCGTAAAGCCCCTAGAGCAGATAGTTTATCGACACTAGAAGCAGTAGCACATAGTTTATGGCTCATAGAAGCACTAAACCCTGCGCCCTTGTATGGTTTATTAGAGGAATTAATAAAAAAACAAACCCAACACATGCCCGCTCACGTAAAAGCACGTTACTTGTAATGTATGAGCTGAAATAAAATAACCGATGCGTAATACCACATCTCGATTAAAACGCGGATTTTCTCGCCAAGGCCCCGACTATCGTTTTGACGATCAAGTCGATTTTAATGATATAAGAACCACTTTTGGTTTTCGTTCTATGGTGGTTGGTAAATGGGTTACTAAAGAAGAGCGCTTTATTAGTGCCAACTTAATTTATGATGCGCTGGCTGATTTAGCGCAGATTTTGCATTTACCACCCACAGCCATTGGCCTGCGTGGCAAACTTAATTTCGCTTTTGGTCACGGTGGACAAAAAGGCGTGCAAGCACATTATAATGCGTATGACCAAACCTTAGCACTGGCTAAAAATGCAGGCGGTGGCGCTTTAGCCCATGAATGGTTTCATGCTTTTGATCATCATATTAGTGAGCATTTGTTTAAATCAAAAACCCGCTTTGGTTTCGCTTCTAAGTTATGGTTATCACACTCTCCCGACTTAAGCCATCCACTTAATGATGCACTTAATCAATTTTATAAACAGGTGTTTTTAGAGCAAAGCGGTGAACATGCCAATGAATTTGTAAATAAATGCATTGCGTTTGATAAAGCGCATAATCAGCAGTATATGAGTATGCCAGAGGAGCTTGCTGCTCGGTGTTTTGAAGCCTGTATCAATGAACATCAAACAATCAAAAACAGTTTTTTAGTCGGCGGTTTGAGTAATAATAACTTAATTTATCCTGAGCTAAATCACACGTTACACGCCAATGAAGCGCTTAACCATTATTTTCAACTATTAGGTTATGCGCTTCATCAACTAGAAAAATAAGCTATTGTTTAGCTTAGTTACTTATCGTCACTGATACGACTTGCTACCGCACTATTCTGATCTTTATATTTTGCATCAATGCGGGTGTTATAAGGGCTTTCACACGGACCGGTAAGTGTTTCAAAACTCATTGCGCCAATTTTCATCATAGGTCTGAGCGCAAGCGGCAGCTTACCCGAGTTATAAAACTCTAAAACAATATTACCACTCCAACCAGGATCGATTCTGTGTGCTGTAACATGCACCATTAAACCCAAACGTGCCAGCGATGAACGCCCGTCTAACCAACCAACAATGTCTGCCGGTAGGGTTACTTTTTCATAGGTTATTGCCAACGCAAGCTCGCCAGGATGTAGAAAAAACGCTTCGCCTTCCGCTAATACAATTTCGTCGCTCATGATTGATTCTAACGCTTTATTAAGCTGATCTTTTGGACCACTTAAATCAACATAAGCGGCATTATGGGCATGAAATGTTCTAAACTTATTACCTAAGCGAAGATCAGCGGTAACCCCTGAAATCATTTCACTCGTTGGCGCGGGCTCGATAACAATGCGCCCATCGTTTAAGTATTCTTTAATATGTGTATCTGAAAGTCTCATTTTTAATCTTCCGTAATCACAACGTCAATCGCGTTGTGATGTTGTTGATAGTAAAGCGTGCTGGCAATCAATCGTGCGGCCGCGCTGTAAGTTTTGCTAATAACCGCATCTGTATCATCGGCAATCAACTTACCTTGCTCAGAGGATTCTCTGATATCAATCGCAAGCGGAATATGCGAAAGCACAGGCACACCATGCTTAAGGGCTAATTTTTGTGCACCGTCTTTACCAAATACATGGTTGGCTTCGCCGCAATGCCCACAAATGTAATGGCTCATATTTTCAATTAAACCGAGCACTGGCACATTTACTTTATTAAACATAGCAATACCCTTTTGCGCATCAGCAAGCGCTAAGTCTTGTGGCGTCGTGACAATCACGGTGCCACTGGCTGGCACTTTTTGGCTCATGGTTAATTGAATATCACCGGTACCTGGCGGCATATCTACAATTAAATAATCAAGTTCACCCCAATCGGTTTCATTTAAAAGCTGACTAAGCGCGCCTGAGGCCATTGGGCCGCGCCATACGGTGGCATCATCGCAGGGGACTAAAAAACCGATAGATTGCGCTTTAATACCATTGGCATCAAACGGTTGTAATTGTTTATTGTCTTTTGTAACCGGCTCACTGCCAACTAATCCTAACAACATAGGAATTGACGGACCATAAATGTCGGCATCCAATATGCCTACTTTTGCGCCTTCATTTTTAAGCGAGCCTGCCAGATTAACGGCCGTAGTAGATTTGCCTACCCCGCCTTTGCCTGAGGCGACTAAAACAATATGTTTAATGGCTTTAAACTTCGCAGCTTCTTTGAGGTGAACATTAGCCGTTACGTTTACATCAACCTTTAAACGCTCAGTCAAAAATTGAGCCACGTGCGGCATTTCAGATTGCGCCGCAAAAGGGAGAATGAGTTTAACCGTAATTGATTTATCGGTGTTTTGAGTGATATCAGCAATGAAATCTTGCTCAATACCCACAGCGAAAGCGGCACTGCGATAGGCCGCTAGAGCAGAAATAATCGGTTGTTTTTGCACCGATTTTGCAGAGAATAGTTTCGACAGTCCAAACATAGCAATAAAATAGCGTTTCTTTGATGAAAAGTGCCACGGAATTATGTAACATTCAGGGCATTAACACCAGTCAATTAGTAAATATCGATAAGCAGTGTGCTCTGTTATCACTTTGCTTATCGATAATGTAATAATTTTCATCTGTTCCTGACTAGGAACGCTTAATTCGGAATGATTATGGCACAGCGAAAGATCCTGATTACTAGCGCATTACCTTATGCCAATGGCCCTACCCATTTAGGGCATTTATTAGAGTATATTCAAACTGATATTTGGTCGCGTTTTCAAAAACTACAAGGCCACGAAGCATACTATGTGTGCGCCGATGATGCTCATGGCACACCTATTATGCTTAATGCGCAAAAGCAAGGGATCACGCCTGAGGAAATGGTAAAAAACGTTAGCATTGAGCGCCAACGCGACTTTGCTGATTTTAATATCAAATTTGATAATTACCACAGTACCCATAGCCAAGAGAATAAAGAATTTAGTGAGCTTATTTATAACCGTCTTAACGATGCCGGTCATATCAAAAAGCACACTATTTCACAGTTATTCGATCCAGAAAAAGGCATTTTTCTGCCAGATCGCTTTGTTACTGGCACGTGTCCTACATGTAAATCAGAAGATCAGAACGGGGATAGCTGTGATGCCTGTGGCGCAACCTACAGCCCAACCGAGCTAATCAACCCACGCTCTGTTATGTCGGGTGCTGAGCCTATCTTAAAAGATTCTGAGCATTACTTTTTTGACTTACCCGCCTTTGAAGACATGCTTAAAGAGTGGCTACACTCAGGCACAATTCAACAAGAAATGGCCAACAAGTTAGATGAGTGGTTTGCCGATGGTCTCCAACAATGGGACATTAGCCGTGATGCACCTTATTTTGGTTTTGAAATTCCAAACGCACCGGGTAAATACTTTTACGTATGGCTAGATGCGCCTATTGGTTATATGGCGAGCTTTAAAAACTTATGTGATAAACAGGGCATCGACTTTGATGCATTTTGGCAAGAAGGTTCAGACGCTGAGCTTTATCACTTTATTGGTAAAGACATCATCTATTTCCACAGCCTATTTTGGCCTGCTATGTTAGAAGGCGCTCAATTTAGAAAGCCAACTAATGTATTCGCCCATGGTTTTGTTACGGTCAATGGCGCAAAAATGTCTAAATCAAAAGGCACGTTTATTAAAGCGCGTACTTATTTAGATAACCTAGACCCAGAATTTTTACGTTACTACTACGCAGCTAAACTTAATAGTGGCATTACCGATTTAGATTTAAACCTTGAAGATTTTGCACAACGTGTAAACTCAGACTTAGTGGGTAAAGTAGTGAATATTGCCAGTCGTTGTGCTGGTTTTATTACTAAAAAGTTCGACGGTAAGCTGAGCAATACAGTTATGCAACCTCAATTGCTTGCAGAATTCCAGAACGCATCAGCGACAATCACCGAATATTACGAGAACCGTGAATACAGCCGTGCAATTCGTGAAATAATGGCACTTGCTGATAAAGCAAACCAGTTCATTGATAATGCCGCGCCTTGGGTGCTTATTAAAGATGAGTCAAAGCAAGAAGAAGCGCATCAGGTTTGTTCACTAGGACTTAACTTATTTCGCGTGTTGATCACTTACTTAAAACCAGTGCTACCTGGCATGGCAAGTAATGTTGAAGCCTTTTTAAATGATGAATTATCTTGGCAGGGTGCGCAAACAGCGTTAGTAAACCACCCTATCAATAAATTTAAGCCGTTAATGCAACGTGTAGAAATGGATAAAGTGAATAAAATGGTTGAAGAATCAAAAGAAAGTTTAGTTGCTGAAAAAGACAAAATCGATCCTAATAGCCCGCTTGCGAAAGAGCCTATTAGCGAAGAGATTGAGTTTGATGACTTTGCAAAGGTAGACCTGCGTGTTGCTAAAATTGCCAAAGCAGAGCACGTAGAAGGCGCTGACAAGCTGCTTAAATTAACCCTTGATTTAGGCGGTGAAACTCGCCAAGTGTTTGCTGGAATTAAATCGGCTTACGCACCAGAAGACATTGAAGGTAAATTAACGGTAATGGTTGCTAACCTCAAACCACGTAAAATGCGTTTTGGAATGTCTGAAGGCATGGTACTTGCGGCAGGCCCTGGTGGTAAAGAAATTTACATTCTTAACCCAGACGACGGCTCTGAGCCGGGTATGCGCGTAATGTAATTATTATCGCTTAAAGCCGCTAATATTTAGCGGCTTTTTTTTCATCTGTTATTTAGCTATTCTAATAAGAATTTTTAACGCCGCTATTCTCTGGTTTGCTCCCTGAAAAATAATTAAGCATTATTGCGATTTGGTATTACTGCAACAACTTTTGCTAAGTGAATCACCAAGCTTTGCGAGCTAATATACACAAACCAGTTTATATAGCGCACTTGAGGGTAAAAGCCTTGCCCCTGATTACCATAAATCCAAAAAGCACCAATAATGGCATCAGCCAATGCAGCAAGGAAAAGTCCTAAGCTCACCCACACTATTGGTTTGGGTGCGTTAATCCCACCATAGGCAACAACTAATACCAGACCCATAAGCCCAACAGCCGTTATCACTAAACTATAGACCCCAGTCATAGCTAAAATAGTATCTCCTACCCCCTCAAGATACATAGAAGAGAGCGACGCACTACTTAGCACCAACACAACAACAAAAAAAAGTGCACTTTTTATAAGCGACACCCGACGTTTTATATTAAAAGCTAACACACAGGCTATAAATAAAAGGCTGTAACCAGGTGCAAAAAATAAGATTGAATCCACTAAGTAATCATGTTTTATCAAGGTACTATAGCGATAATAGTGTTGGGGTAAATTAAAATTAACCACATCACCCGCGATACACAACATAAAAGCGCCACTGCCTAAAAGAGCAATAAAGCGTAATTGTTGGTCTTTAAAACGTTTAAATACCCAAGCTGACATCGTTACACTATTAAACACAAGTAAGCAGAGCGAACTCAGTGTCAATAGCATTAAAACACGTTTATTTTCAGGCGCAAGTAGCCCTATTAACATCACAGCTAAAGCGCACAGCCAAGCTATAAAAGTAATAATTTGATGCGGATGTTTTTTAGATAACGGATTAATTGCACTATCCAACCTTTAAAATTAATAACGTTAACTTAGCAAGTTTTTATCGTCCAAGGCTATTTTTTGTTTTGCATGTGCTGTATTTCTTTTTGTGTTTTAAGCCGACATTGCGCTAACTGTTCGAGTCGAATTGCTTTAATAGCGGCTAATGGATCTTGTGCATTAAGTCCACCAGCATCATGGTTATTTTGTTGGTTTATTACTTTATTCTCACCGTGCTTATTGTGCATATCTTTTCTCTTGGAACTGTTTATCGATTTTAGGCGCGGTACCTTAAGTAAAAAAGTGCTTTAACGCTAAACGATTTACTTGAAAAACACCTGACACCCTGTATATTAGAACCTTCTAATGTTTAGAGGTGTATTATGCGCATTATTTTGCTTTTTTCCAGTTTATTTATTTCATCCGCTGCTTTTGCTAGCAATACCGACGAGGCACGACAAACCATCAAAGCATTTTCAAGTGATTTAAAACAGGTACTGGTTAGTACTATGAAACAAAGCGGCCCACTAGCGGCAATAAGTGTATGTAATACAGCTGCACCCGCTATCGCTTCACAACACAGCAATAGTCCTTGGCAAATTAGCCGCAGTGCTTTGAAAACTCGTAACTCAGATAATCAACCCGATGCATGGCTCAAAAATGTTTTATTAAACTTTGAACAACGTAAGCTCAATGGCGAGCCGTTAGCAAGCATAGAATATCAAGAGCAAAGACCCGATGGCTGGTATTTTGTAAAAGCGATTCCCACTCAAAAAGCGTGTTTAGCGTGTCATGGCAGTCAGATTGACCCCACAGTTTATAAAAAAATAGCGACTTTATACCCTAATGATCAGGCAACTGATTTTAAACTGGGTGACATTCGTGGCGCATTTGTTGTTAAAAGGGCCAGTGAAAATCACCAATGATAACTTATTGACGATCAGCTATTAAATTTTACCGCATCGGATGCAATACGCTTTTTACGCCTAACATATAAAGTATGTGGCAGCATAAGTAATTGATTTAATAAAATAGCTAATACCAATGCAAACAACACTGCACTCGCGGTTAAAGGGATACCTAACTTAAAGTTATCAAGTGTATTTTGTAATCTGTCAACGCGCTCAGGGGAGAACATATACAGCATTTTTTGCAGTAGATCTCCTCGTTCAAAAATAGCCATCCCTTTTTTTAAATCGGCAAATTGCAGTAATGTTTGCTGTTTTTGATTTGCATCGGCTCTAACGCTAGGTTCAGCGTTAGCTAAGTGGCGGTTTATCATCGCTTGCGTGCTAGAAAAGTTATATTGCTTGGCCGTTTTTGCATAGCCGTCGACTTGCCATTTTGTTGCATGGTATAAGCCCGCTAAATGTTGTTGGTAATGATCACTCAGCTGCGGTAGTTGCAATGAAACAATAAAAGCGCAAGCAAATATTAACTTATCGAACAGGTTAACGATCATAATAATCCCTTGTGCTGCGTTTAATAAAAGTGACTACCGTTAACTATAGCAGGTAGTCGCTTTAGTCTAAATACCATGCGCTGCTGCGCTGTTAATCTGCTTGGTGGAATTGACGATGTAGGGCGTGAACCTGCTCAACAAGTGCTGGTACGGGCCCATAAACAGCGACATTAGGAGCAACCGCTTCAATAGGTAACGGGTTAACCGGCGACTTAGTCATTTTGAGCTCGCTAAGCCAGCTAGTTAATTGCGCAGATGAACTGATATACATAATTCGACCTAAGCCAACCCAGGCGTGTGCCGCAGCACACATAGGACAATGTTCTCCTGAGGTATACACTGTGGCGCTGGCGCGTTGCTCTGGGGTCATATTGTTGGCTGCCCAACGAGCAATCTCAAATTCAGGATGACGAGTATGATCGCCACCCGCAACACGGTTGCGATCTTCCATACATACATGCCCATTAGCATCAACAAGGACTGAGCCAAACGGTTCATCACCTGCTTCTAACGCCTCTTTAGCTAGCGCTACGGTGCGTTTTAAGTGCGCTAAATCAGTCTCGTTCATAATCTGTAAACTCCTTTACTATCACTTTTGGGGATATTTAGTAACGTGATCAGTTTTTCTACTGCGCTAACCATAACGCTTTGATCCCTGCTTTTGCAACACGTACATCCTCACTGCCATGAGCACCGCCAACTCCCACAGCCCCCACCACAGTATCGTTTATATAAATAGGCACCCCGCCATCCAATATTAAAATGTTTTCATCTAAATAACGAAGGTCTGCTGGAATAGTGCCCTCATTTATGCCTTTTGCTATAACTGCGGTTTCTCGCTTTTGCGAATTGGCGGTATAGGCTTTTTTATAACTGGCACGAATAGTATGAACACCGGCACGATGATCACGAAGTACTGCCAGCGTTTGTCCAGATGCATCCACAACGGTTATTGATACAGCTAAATTGTCCTTGAGCGCCGCTGCAGACGCTGCATTGACTATACGCTGTGCCATTTCACCCGTTAATTGTGCCACCATAGCCACATTTTCAAGCTGTTGATTATGAGTATTTATCTGCATTTCAGTTTGTCCAGCAACAGACGCTAATGAAGAAAGTGATGCAATGAGCGCTGTAAAAATAGCCCGTTTTTTCATGGTTTATTTCCTATTGTTAATTAATGACGTTATATCGCTGAACTGGATATAAAAAAATTGAAAATAAACAGACCGTGTTTACTCATAAAAGCTTTCACTAGGAGGGTTAATAGCAGGCTTTGCTTTTTATAAAATACTTTTATTGGGATAAGGTAATGTAACCCCCCTTTTTTAAAATGATCGTAAGCTAGCAACTCGGCGTAATATTTAACCGACAACTAATCAATTTAAAGGAAAGTAACATGTTTAAGAAAATAGCGTCTGTTCTGACTTTTGTATTAGCAAGTTTAACCCTATCTTCAGCAGCTCATGCCGATCACCATGGTATGAAAAAAGATATCGTTGATGTAGCTGCTGCCAATGGTTCTTTTTCAACACTCGTTGCAGCTGTCAAAGCGGCAGGCCTCGTTGATACGTTAAAAGGAGATGGCCCTTTTACTGTATTTGCGCCAACTGATGAAGCATTTGCCAAGCTACCAGCAGGTACCGTTGAAAACCTTCTTAAGAGCGAAAATAAAGACAAGTTAACTGCAATTCTTACCTACCATGTGGTATCAGGTAAAGTGATGGCTGCAGACGTTGTAAAATTAGACAGTGCAACGACCGTGCAAGGCCAGTCTGTGAATGTAACCACCAATGATGGCTCTGTTATGATCAACAATGCAAACGTAGTAATGGCAGATGTAAAAGCCAGCAACGGCGTGATTCATGTCATTGATACTGTTTTGTTGCCAAAAGAGTAACAATCTAATCTCCACAGCGGAGTAAAATACTAACTCCGCTCACTATTACAATCACAAAGTATTATTTTCTTTTACTAAATGCCCTCTTTTATACTAGTGATTTTTACACTATATTAAAAGATAATTAAGCGTCTGTTAATATTGAGAAAGTGTTTGTGGAAACAAATAAAAATAATACTACTGTTGAAGATAAACCAACTGAAGATCAAAAGAAGTTTTTCCTCGATTTACTCCCGGGAAAGCTAATTGATATACAATTTAACAATCCCATTCAGGTTCGCTTTAAACTCACTTTAATCGGCTACGACACCGGTAAATATTTAATATTAAAATACCCTGCTCAAGCAGGTAAAAATGATTACAGCGACATTTTAGTTGAAGGTAATGGGGCTATTGTACGGTATATTATTGAAGACGAACGGGGCGAATGTGTTGCTTTTTCAACCAGCATATTAGCGATTTCATTTCGCCCTGAACGATTAATTTATTTAGCTTACCCTAAAAAAATTGAAAGCCGACAATTACGTGAAACTAGCAGGTTGCCTACACACATTCCGGCTAAAATTAGTTTACATAAAGGCGATATTGATGCTGATAATAAAAGCTTATTGCACGGTTTAATTATTGATATTTCTCCGAGTGGTTGTCGCTTTGCTATTCACGTAAGCTCTGGATTTGTTGCACTAAAAAAACGTCAAGTTTTTGTGCATATACTTTCTCCATTAGACAACGAGCCTGTTATTATTACGTCTTACATTAGGAATAACCAAATGAAAGGCAACCGCCTTAGCGTTGGTATAGAGTTTGATGCTTCAGAGCAAGTTAAGCTTAACAAGCTGTTAGAAGCTTACTCGATTGATATTGATTAATGCCTTAAATAATCCTACCTGCAGAAACAGCAATGGCTAACCAATCTTGTTTAGCCATTGTAATAGTTAGTTTTTTATTCTAAACGCTTCAAAAACCGGTCACTTCTTGGCAAGTAGTAATCATCATAATCAAGCGAGACAATGACTCGCTCTGCCCGACCCAGCAACTCATCACGTGGAACTAATCCAATGAACCGCGAATCCGCACTGTTATCGCGGTTATCACCCATAACAAGATAATGATCTGCTGCTATTGGTGTTGCCGGAAACTCTACTAAGCTTGCTGCCGATTTGGTAAGCCGTATGGTATGAGCATGCCCCTTTAAGTGCTCAGTTTTATCTAGCCATCGAATACTCTCGTTTAAAGTGCTATAACTTACTTTCTCGCCATTAATGGTCAATTCGTTATTTTGCAATGAAACTATATCACCTGGTGTGCCAATAACGCGTTTTATTAAACGGTTCTCCGCCACTTTAGAATCAAATACAATAATATCGCCGGTTTGTGGTTCTGCCAATCTTATCAGGGATACATGCGTGAATGGTATACGTAAATCATACGCCATTTTATCGGTAAGGATTCGGTCGCCTTCTTCAATAGTCGGTTTCATTGAACCTGTTGGTACTTCGTACCAATCGGCGACGGCACTACGAAACACACTCATTAAAATAATAAAAACGATTAAAGAACGGTTATTTTTCCAAAATTTATAAAGTCGCTTCATGTTTTGTCCCTGCTATAGGTTAAGTATTTATTTGACTGTATAAATGCAGAGCCGTTCAAAGGAGTGTGTAACAAAATATGTTTAGGGATAGAGACATGCATAAAACATGTCTCTAAAGATAGTTTACTGCTGGTTTAACTTGTCTTTCGCTTCTTGTACTTTTGCAAAATCTAAACCTAATTCATCCGTTGCTTCTTTAATTAAATGAGGTTGGGTCATTACTACCGCCATCAATTGCTGAAGTTTTTCAGGTGGTATGCCCAGCTCTTGTACTAATGCCATAGCCATCATTGGGTTTTGGGTAAATGCTTCAAATAATGCCGCTACTTTTTCATCGCTGACATTGTGCTCTTTTAATATTGCAATAATTGGATTCATTATTAACCTTAAAATCGAAATAGTTTGTTAAAGTATATGGCCTCATACAGGGATTAACAATATTAATCCCTGTGGCATTACTTGTTTCACTCTACCAACAATACAACTTTACCTGAGTTTTCATTACCCTCTAAAATGGCATGTGCCTCACTAGCTTGTTGCCATGGCATGATTTTATAAATATTAAAGTCATATTTCTGATTGGCAATATCATCATAAAAGCGCGCTACAAATGCATCTCTTAACGCACGTTTAAACGCGATACTGCGATTACGTAATGTCGAGGCATGAAACGAAATGCGCTTTTGTAATAAGCGTGCAAAATCGACTTCGGCAAAGCGACTATCTAAAAATGCGAGCATCACAATCTGACAATCCATTGCGGCCACTTTGGCATTTTTATTCAAATAGCGGCCAGAAACCGGATCGACTATGGCGTTTGCACTTAAGTTATGTGCCTTCATATATTCAACAAAATCAGTGGTTTTATAATTAATCACATGGTCAGCACCCAAGCCTTTAGCGTGTTCACATTTTTCATCATACCCTGCTGTTATTACCACCTGTGCACCGGCACTTTTTGCCATTTGAATAGCCGCTCCGCCTACGCCACTGGCACCGGCATGAATAAGCGCCGTTTGCCCTGATTGTAGTTTTCCTAACTCAAAGAGTGCGCCAAAGGCAGTTAAATACACTTCACTAATAGCAGCACCTTTTGCCATAGAAATATTATCTGGCAATTCCATTAATTGCTGCGCATCTACCGCGACATATTCACTGTAAGCACCTCCAGCACATAGAGTAAAAATACGCTTATCTTGCCATTTAGGGTCTACCTCACTGCCAAGCTCACACACGGTACCTGCACATTCGAGTCCTAGAATAGGGCTATCCCCTTCAGGAGCAGGATACTTACCTTGGCGCTGCATACAATCGGCGCGGTTAACGCCAATCGCTGCTACTTTTACCAATACTTCATTACTGCTAATCTTCGGCTTGTCGGTTTGTTCAAACGCTAACTGCTGATCTTGATGTGAAATGTACTGCATAAATCTCCTCGTATTTTATTCTATTTAATTTTTCGCCATACTTCGGCTTCAACTAACTCGTTATTTACTGTGTCATATGATTAAAGTGTGTAGCAGTTATTAATTTTATTGATGTAACCTCGTGGGGGTTTAGCACTGAAAACACAGAGCCTGACAACAAAGCAAAGCCAACTAATATAAACTTCATAATACTCCTTTTGGAGTTAACAGCGCCTTAAGCACAAAAATTCAGTGCTGATTTAACCAGTGTATTGGCCTTTGTCGACTAACCTTTGTTCAATTTAGGCCGAACTCGTTGGGCATGCATGTTCTGCATTTATGCTGCGTTATCAGCAATTGCTGGGGAAGCATTGCCTAAAAACACGACTTCAAATTTAACCTTGAAAGATAAACAAAACTATAAATTATTAAAACGCCAGCTTTGTTTATAAGGATATACATCAGGAAGCTGACCTTGCTCAATACCTTGCTGGGTCATTTGCCAGTACTTTGCCGTAAATAAATCACTATGATAATGATTAAAATGGCTAAAGGCACTGCTACTGGCACTAAAAAATACCTTAAATTGACTAGGAAATATATCATTTTGGTCTATATCAAAATAAGAATGTGAGCTTATTTCCTCTAACGCGTTGTCAGTATTTGGCACTTCTCTAAAATTACAATCAGTAAGAGGGCAAATTTCATCGTAATCATAAAATACCACTCGCCCCCACCGTGTCACGCCAAAGTTTTTCATTAGCATGTCACCGGCAAAAATATTAGCACTGGCAAGCTCTTTAATCGCTTTACCATAATCAACCATCACCTGCTGCAGTGATTTACTGGTACATTGACCGATATATAAATTAAGCGGTGTCATTTTTCGCTCAACATAGACATGTTTGAGTATTAACGCTTTGCCCGAAATAATTAAGCTATCACCAATGTGTTTTTTCATTTGTGTAAGCAATTCATCACTAAAACGACTTAAATCAAAGGCTAGGTATCTAAATTCATGAGTATCAACTAATCGCCCTACTCTATCAGCCTGTTTTACAAAGTTATATTTATCTTTTACCTGCTGTTTTGTCGCCGTTTTTGGTGCACTAAATTTATCTTTTATTACTTTGTACACATAGTCTAGGCCATCAATTGTAAAAACAAGCATCACCATACCTGGTGTACCTGGCGCTAAATGATATTTATATTGCTCGGGGCTACTTTTAGTCGTGTCCACCTTATAGCGATAAAATTCTGTTTTCGCATGTTTAATAAAACCTATCGCATTAAACAATTCAAACCGTTGTTTGTGAGGCATTAACACACTTAAGTAATCTACATACCTTGCAGGTTGGTCGGTATCTACCATAAAGTACGTGCGCGCAAAGCCAAATAACAAGCTCAGCTGATCAGCGCCCATCATCACAGCATCAATTGTAAGCCCGTCAGGGGTATTTAAAATGGCTATTGCAAAGGGCATATTATCGCCATTTTTAGCAATACATCGTCCTATTACATAACACGCTTTATTGCGGTAAAAGTGTGAATTGGCGTACTCAATATAGCCGTCATTTAAACTTATTAGCTCATACACTTGTCTGCATTGTTGCTGCGCCCCTTGGGTTAACGTTGCTTGTAGTTTAGCTAAGTCCTCGTTTAAACTTTTAAATGGCACTCTAAACACTTGTTCATTAACTAAGGTTTTAACTGCGCTATCAAAGCCTTCTTTTAAGGAAATACGACTCACAAGCCCTTCATAAGAACGTGGTTGCCCCCGGTACTTTGCTTTTAAGACAAATAAATGCACCGTACGAATTTTTTTATCATCCCAAATAGCGCCAAAAGTAGAATTAAAAAACGTATGTGCAATTGGCTGGTTTTCATGCTCTTTAACCATTTCGCCATAAATATTTTTTGCACGTTGCCATGTTTGTGGACAGTTTAGTTCATCATAGGCAATCACTTTAACGGCCTCACTCACCTGCTTTACTTGACGCTCATACACTTGCAAGCGCGCTCGCATTGCCGCTTGCACCTCATGATATTGGCGTTGTTCAAAGCGACTTTGTGCCCCTAAGGTAATATTTAAGAACTGTGCAAACATAGCTTCAAAGCCAGCAAATACAGCGCGTGCTAACTTAGTAGCTATGAGTTCTTGTATAGGATTGTGGGTAGACGTTAACGACGTGCTAGGCATAGTATAGGCGCTTCTATTTTTAGCAATTATGCTGATTATTTTTTATTAGAGGTTTACACCTTAGCAAGCACGATTTAATTTAGATAATTAATACAGCAAATAAATAAAATTGATCATATGAATATAAGAAATGTCGATCTCAACCTACTCGTCTATTTAAATGTATTAATAGATGAAAAAAGTGTGTCTAAAGCGGCCAATAAACTCGCATTAACACAACCGGCTATGAGCAATGCGTTAAAACGCCTAAGAGATTTATTTGACGATCCTTTGCTGGTACGAGCTGCGGGCTCCATGACCCCAACAGCTAAAGCCCTTGCCCTTAAGCCCGAAATTGAAGCGCTGTTAAAAATGGCAGAAGAGATCACTCAACCAAGTGAGCAGTTTAATCCGGCCACCGCGCACGTTACGTTTCGTATTATGGCAAACGATTATTTAGAATCGACGCTAATTGCCCCATTTATTTGCGAGCAACTAGCTAAAAACCCGGGCATTGACTTCGATGTACTTAGCCCCAGCGACGTTAACCTACAGGATATGGAAAAAGGCACCATTGATTTAGCCATTAACCGTTTTAATGGTCTGCCGCGCTCTTTTCATCAAGCTACTGTATGGCGAGATAACTACTGTTGTTTAACCCATCCACATAATCCATTTTTAAACGATGCAAACTTAGACCAATACTTAAAAAGTGAACATATTTGGGTTAATCGAGCCGGCTGGGGCCCCGAACCCGCTGTGACCAATAAATCAGGTAAACAAAAATTAGGCTGGGTCGATGAGGCATTATGGCAATTAGAACAAACACGTAAAATACGCGTATTTACTCGTCATTACATGATTGCCAGTTTACTGTGTCAATCTGAGCAGCTCATTGCAACGCTTCCGCGTCGTCAAGCAAAGCTTTTAACTAGCCATACTAATTTAGTGATTAGCCCTGTGCCGTTTCAAATCGTCCCCATAGAAGTAAAAATGATATGGAGCCCGTTATTACACCATACACCAGCGCACCAATGGCTTAGACGCGAGTTGTTGGCGTTTGCAAATACAGTGATTGATAGGTAAAGAATTAAAATATTGATCAAATCAATATCAGTTATTGAAAACAACAATTTCATTAATATTACACTTAGCGCTACAGTGAAGTTAAGCCAACAAACTAAGAGTAATAATTATGCAAACATCAGCAAGCTTCACACAACAAGACGGATTATTCATTGATGCAAATTTACATCAATTCATTGAACAACAATTGTGTCGTAAAACGACACTTCAAACGCAACACGTTTACCAAGCGTTAGCCACGTTAGTTGATGAGTTTGGGTGTGCATGTCGTAAAACAAAACACCAAGAAAACGACATTCTCGACGTGAATACTTTATTAAATGCATATCAACGTAAAAGTCACCCACATTGTCATGTAGATGCACAAACAACCGCAGCCGTTCTAGATGAATACTGTTGCCAAGTGCCTGCAATTATTGTGGTTGCTTTAATGGATACGCTTAGTGGCACACTCTGTGATGAGCCAAGCGCCCATAAACTTTACCACAGAGCTGCAGAGCTGACAGAGCGTCCATGCGTTCATCGCGAGCAAACAGCTAACGCCTCTGCAGCGTAAAATGCTGCCCTTTAAAAGTGCTCGATAACCTTGTTGGCAAATTGTTTGCAACTTAAGGTTGTCGAGTTATGATTTGATTGAGCTAAATCAAATGTAACCTGTCCACTGGCAAATGTGCTTTCAAGCGCGTTTTCAATTAAACAAGCAGCCTCACTCCATCCCATAAACTTAAGCATTAATACCGCACTCAATAAGCTACTGCTCGGATTTGCCTTATCTTGTCCTGCTATGCGCTCAAATGTACCATGTGTGGGTTCAAAAAACGCAACTTCGGTATTTAAGTTTGCCGCCGGCATAATCCCTACTCCACCGACTTGTGCACTGAGCATATCGGCTAAAAAGTCTCCGTTTTGATTAGTGGTGGCCACCACATCAAATTGAGCAGGATCCATTAAACACTGCTGAAGCATATTATCGGCAATTACTTCTTTAATAACCAGCGGCGGTAAATCAGCACGTTGAATTTCAAGCCAGCGCCCGTTTTGATGCTCAACGGCAGCGTATTCACGTTTGGCCAGTGCAAATCCCCAGCGCTTAAATGCGCCATCGGTGAACTTAAGTACATTACCTTTGTGAACTAAAGTGAGTGATTCGCTATTATTTTTTAGGGCATAATTAATTGCATAGCGTATTAATCGCTCTGATCCCTCTTTAGAGATATTTTTAATACCTAAACCACACTCTTGGGTAAAACGAAGCCGAGTTACGCCCATTTCTTCACATAAAAAATCGAGCATTTTTTCACTTTCAACACTGCCCGCTTGCCACTCAATTCCTGAGTACACATCTTCACTGCTATCACGCAGCACGGTAATATGCGTGGTAAATGGGTTTTTTAATGGTGACGGTAATGCACTAAATCCTTTAATGGTTCGCATATTTACATACAAATCCATTTCATGACGAAGCGCGACATTTAGCGAGCGAAATCCGCCTCCAAGCGGTGTTGTTAAAGGGCCTTTAATCGCGATTTTACAATCTCGTACTGCATTAATCGTTTCTTGAGGGAACCAATCACCGTCATAAAGCTTGGCAGCTTGCTCACCATTGTAAACTTGCATCCAATGAATTTTGCGTCTTGCGCCATAACTATGCTCTATGGCGGCATCCACTACTTTTCGCATCACTGGCATCACATCGAGGCCGACGCCATCACCATCAATATAAGCAATAATAGGGTGTTCGGGTATATGCCACTGTCCTTGTTCATCAATAAGTATATGTTCACCATTTTCTGGCACAGTAATATGTTGATATTGCATTGTTAACACCTAGAAAAACATCCTTTTTCCATTAAAGCATGTTCGTTAATAGGTGTCTGTAATTGCATTTTTATAATTGATATCACCGCAGCGAATAACTGCACGGTATTCACTATTAGTAAAAATAAGGGAACGATTTTTTAACCAAGGTGACATCAGACATTTTATTTAACACCCGACCAAATAGAACATTACTGAGTAGAGCATAACTGCAGATTAATTTTAACCACCGGATGATTATAAAATTAACCTGCTAAGTGAGATTATTTATAATAGGCAAATAAGTATTTATTAAAGCTATATTGACTTTGTATAACCGCAATAACAAATCCTGCTTTACCATCTAAAAAGCCACGTCTTAAAAAATAATGGCGGATAAAAGCAAAAAAAGCGGAACTACTTGCCTTCAAGAGTGATGGTTTTTTACCCTTATTTACCATTTGCTCTGCACCTATGTGCGCATAATGGTTTCTTTTATTCATATAGCCAAAAATATCTTCATGCTGAAAATGTAATATATTTTCTTTCAGCTCAATTGGTTTACAATCAAGCATTACAACAGACTCATGCACTAAGTTTTGGTTATAACCTGTTATTTTTTTATTGTAGATACGCGCAATACGATCAGGATACCAGCCGCTGTGTCGAATAAATTGGCCACAAAAATACGTTAAACGGTTAAGCTTTAAAATATTTCTCTCATTGCATTTTGCCAATGTCGTTATTATTTCTTCCTTTAAACGCTCACTGACAACTTCATCACAGTCAATTGCAAAAATCCAATCGTTAGTTGCTAATGCTTCTGCTCTACGTCTTTGCTCACCAAACCCTTGCCAGTCATCACGCACAAATACTTTATCTGTGTATTTATTTGCAATAGCACGTGTTTCATCAGTGCTACCTGAATCAAGTACAATGATTTCATCTGCCCACTTTACTGACTCTAAACAACGCTCAATTTTATCCTTTTCATTTTTACATATAATACAAACAGATAGCTTCACAAAATTTCCTTTTTAATAACACTGTATTTTAAAAATTATCTTCCTATTATAAACAGATCATAACAACACAGGAAACAAGGCTTTAAAAAGTATGGTTTTAAGCTTCTAAAATAACGTCAATTGTATTGAGTAAAGCCTCTACTTGATGTCTATCAAGCACGGCGTTAGCGGATTTTAATCGTTTTTCAAACTCAACAGCTTGTTGATACAGCGCTTGGCATTCAAACATCCCTGCCGTTCCCTTAATCATATGTACGCTGCGTGCAAAACCGGTTATATCACCCTGCTTAAATTGCGATTGTAATGTGTGTTTTTGTTTTTTTAATCCTTTAATGTATTCTTGCTTGAGCAGTGCAAACTCATCATCAGGCAGCTTAATATTTTCGCATATATCAATATCAAGATAACTTGCGATTTTACTGCTAAAACACCGTCTATCGATAGGTTTGGCAATATGATCGGTAAAACCTTGTCTTAAATAGCGATCGACCTCATGCTTCATCGTATTCGCAGTAAGCGCCACAATCGGGGTCGTTACACCCGTGGCTTGCATAATATTAATTGCTTGTTCACCATCCATAATTGGCATTTGAATATCTAATAAAATCAAATCAAATTGTTCATCAAGTGTCGCTTGCGCGGCATCTCGGCCATTTTCTACTGCCACCACGGTTAAACCCATTCGTTCTAAAATACGCTTAATCAGCTGTCGGTTTTCTGGGTGATCTTCAGCCACGAGTACCCTACCAATCAAATTTCGCTGGTTACTATTTAAAGGGAGCTCTTTGTTTTGTGACTTACAAATATCGTCAAATGCGTTAACCCATTTTGTATGAGACGTTGTATGCAGTGCCATAGTAAAACAAAACTCACTGCCGCTTCCGAGCACAGAATAAACCATAATATCGCCATCTAGTTTAGTTGCTAGGCTTTTTGAGATATTTAACCCAAGTCCAGTGCCACCGTATTTGCGAGAAATCGACGAGTCAGCTTGATGAAAGGGAGTAAACAAGTCTTTTTGCTCACTTTCGGTCATACCAATTCCCGTATCTTTTACTTTAATAATCAGTTGTTTTTTATTACAGCTAACCGTTAGCTTTATATAACCTTGGCTGGTAAATTTAAGCGCATTGGTTGCTAAATTTAATAATATTTGTCTCAATCGAGTTGGATCTGAGACAATCCAATCCGGTAGCGGAAATTGATAATCAACTTTAAATTTTAAGCCTTTATCACGAATTTGTTTTCCTAATAACGATTCGATTTCAGCAATAGTGGCAAATAAGTCCGTTTCAACTAGCTCTATCTCTAGACGGTTAGCCTCAATTTTTGACATATCCAAAATGTCATTAATTAAGCCAAGAACATGACGACTATTTTGCAAAATCACCCGAATGCCATGGTTTCTCTCATGAGGCTGTATATCACCTAAAATAATACCATCAGCATAACCAATGATTGATGTCATTGGGGTGCGAATTTCGTGGCTCATATTGGCTAAAAATCGACTTTTAGCTTCACTTGCATCACGAAGTTCTTCAGCTAATTGTTGTAACTCTTGAGTACGCAACTGTACTTTGTGTTCTAAATTTTTAGTCAACTCAACATTCTCATGGTGTAAAATGCTAAATTTATTTGCCACGGCAAAAGCAAGTAGCACTGCATCGAGTGCGGTACCAATGAGCCCAAGTAAATAGAGATCCATCTTTATGGGTTCAATTAGCCCTAAATTAGTTAAATTGCCGACCATATTAGGAATGGCCATCGCCAAATACGCTAAAACAAAATAGCGAGCGGGCTTAAAGCCACTTAACCAACTTCGTATACCAACAATCATACCCAGGCACAAAGTAGCCCCCGTAACTAAAGTAGCCCAGATAAAGCCAAAACCAGGCCAAATGATTGCAAATGGAGTACCTGCGGTAGCAATAATGCCTAAGTAAATTGATAACCGTGATAATTGAGGGGACGTTTCTTTTAATTTAAGTAAGCTGTTAAAAAATAAGATATTTGTGATGGGAATTAAGGTAAAACCTAGCCAATGAAAATGGGCGTTATAAAAACCAAAAATTTGATCTGGTATATGAAAAAACTGACTCCAAGCTAACACCCAGCACGCGGTAAACAGGGCGTAATATAAATGAGTTTTATCTCTATCACCCAAGTAAATAAGAAAATTATATAAACCTAATGCAATACCAACCCCAAAGCACAGCAGCATAATCATATTGTCTGATGTTTTTTTCACAAAAAAATCATCATAAGGTGAAAGCACTAATTTAGGTGGGGTATAAAAGTATTCACTTTGAAATTTTGCAATTAATATGTAGGGCCGATTAGGCGTAAGCTCGATTCTATTACCATAATGAAATGCAAACTCATTAGGGTAAATGCCACCCGTTGCATAGCGCTTTATTGGCTCACCAAAGTTCGACATATCATAGATACGCGTCTCAATTTTTGAAAGCAGCGTGTTATATGGATATAACACAAGTTCATTTAAATCAGTTTTGTTTTCCAGCTTAATAACAAACCAAAAACTACCACCAAAAAACGTTGTTCTCGACTGTGGTTGCTTTTTTTCAAGCCAGGTTTCAATTTCACTATGGTCTCGAGGAAAAGCGCCATTAGTTACTTGAAATACACTGCCTTGATTAAGCAAATCAGTATCGTGTTGTTTCAAAGTATAAGCAAAAGGCTCAAGTGCATTTGCCACTGCTAAATTGCTAAAGCATATAAATACACAATATATAAATAGCTTTAGAGCTGCCTTTATTGGCATACTTCGCACCTTAAATGAAAAACCGAAATTAAAACTGATAACTAATATCCAAGCCAAAACGCCGGCCTTCACCCTTAAAATCTTCAAGCATGCCAAGAAAAGAACTTAAATCAAATTTTAAGTGACTGTATTGAGTACCAAAGAGGTTTTTACCCCAAATGGCAACCCCCCAGTTATCGTGTTGATAGTGTATATTAGCGTTAAAAATACTGTAGCCGTCTTGCATCGCATAGGGGTTCTGATTCTGATCAAAATAGTAATCGGATTGATAATCAACTAATAATTGAGTTGTTAGTGGGTGATTAGCCAGCTCAAAAGTGTAATCAATACCCGCACTGAGATTCCATTTTGAGGTAAACGGCAAACGATTATCAGTTAACGCGTTCCCTAATGGATCAACATATTCTTCAAACTCTGCATGGGGTATATAACCCATAGCAAACTTAACATTCAAATTATCGGTCAGCCAATACTCAAGATCAGCCTCTAGGCCGTAAATAATCGAGTCAGCTACATTTTCTAATAATTGAATTGGCGGGCTCTGCTCAGATGCTGAAGGCTGATTCATAAAGACTTGTTGATCATTATAATCATAATAAAATGCAGCCCAGTTAAATCGAATCCCCCGCTGTGGCCACCAGGACTTTGATCCGATTTCGTGTGAGTTCAACCGCTCTTTTTGATAGTCAGCAAGTTGGGCCTGTTCAGGTGATGACAAAAAGCCACCATTATAGCCTCCGCTTTTGCTGCCATTAGCAAAACGATAATAGGCGTAGGTTGAATCATCGACTTTAAAGTTCACACCTAACTGGCCAGAAATGCCATTATCTGACTGCTCTCCCTGAACACGATAAAATGGAACCTTAACCCCCGTTAAATCGTTAACATCTAAAATAACATTAAGCTGTGACACTGAGTCGTAGTTTAGCGATTCATAAGAGTAACGAAGCCCTGCAGTGATCAACCAATGTTGGTTTAATTGATAATCGAGTTGCGTAAACGCAGCCATACTCTTTGTGTTTATTTTATTATCATAGAAAAATGTAGTCGTTAAATTTGTCGGCAAAATGCCCCGATAGTCCCGTAAAATATCATTTACATTATCTTGAACAATAGCCTCATCAGAATAATATATTCCCGTCGTTAAAAAATGCTCACCCAACTGAGATTGCAATCGCAATTCTTGCGTCACCAAATCAGTATTTAACCCTAAGTTGCCCTCACATAACTGTGCGGGAGAGCCATCACAATTAAAAGCATGGTCCCGTTTTAATTTGTTATAACTGCTTAAAAAAACAAGCTCATTATGTGTGTCCAATTGCCAATTAGCATGGGCGCTAATGCCCTTACCATCTGTTTTATGGGGCGAATTATTATTGACGCTGACTGTATAAAAATCATCACTGGCATCATTAAAGCCAAAATTATCAAAACAGTTGGTTGAACCCGCTTGCGCTGGCGAGCATCGCTCTCCTGTTAGTGGATTGGCAACAACCCCAATACTGCCAACCGGCTGTACTATGCCATCCCAATCGGAAATATGCCCTTTTATCAATAGCTGTAGCGTGTCAAAATCAGCTAAAAAGGAAACTCGGCCATTCGTTTGTCGCATGCCAGCCTTCGGTGAGTCAGCAAAAATATTGTTAGTGGAATAATCATAATCTCGATGATTAAGCGCTATACGAACGGCAGTGTTTTCACTAATTGCTGAATTAAACATAGCATCAACACTGGTCGCGTTGTTATTAGCAATACCAGCACTTAAGTATCCGCTTTGTTCAAACTCAGGGCGTTTAGAGCGGATTAAAATAGCGCCCCCAGTAGAGTTGCGACCAAATAAAGTGCCTTGAGGACCACGCAAAATATCAATTTGTTCAATATCAAATAAATTAACAATTTGGTTACTTGCAGAGCCAACAGCAATGTCATCAACATACATCGCCACAGGGGATGTATTCGCCGTATTGTAATCAACTAGCCCTACACCACGAATGTTAACCGCTGGCGGTGTGCCTTCCGCTGCGTTTTGACTAATTTTTAGATTAGGAGCAAATACAGACAACTCTGTCGAATCTTTAACGTGTTGTACTTGAAGATCATTACCTTTAATGGTGCTTACAGAAATGCCAACTTCTTCAATTTTTTGCGCTCTTTTTTGCGCATAAACTTCTATGATTTCCATATTACGCGCATTCGTACTTTCATCATCTACAAGTACTTTCGCCTGCAGTGGCAGTAAAAAGCCTGGTAAGCATATCAACCCTATTTTCTTATTGAGAAGCTTGCCTTTATTTTTCATTTCTTGTGACCTTTACGCTAGACAAATGTAAACAGCATGTTTAATTATATACTAATCAATCGATAATACGGTTATATGAATAATATTTTAATGTTTGAGGGCTACAAATGCATCTTCGCCACTAATGTGTTGTGGGTAACCTACCATTGCTCTTGCTGTTTGCATACCAGCCATGACAGCCGCTTCAACACAACCGGCATTAACGCCTGTTTTTATCCAGTCACCGGTAATAAAAAGATTGGTAAATTGTGTTTCATCGGTTGCCAGACGATATTGACTTGAGCCCGCAACTGACAGTACATATCGCTCACTGGGATCCACATTTACTCGCCAGTATTGAGCATTTAATCGTTCATCCCCTGATAACTGAGAGCCATGCAAAACAGACCAGTCAAATTGATTATTTTGATACGCTAATGGCCAAATAGCCTGTATGTTATTTTCTAGCATACCTTTAAGATTAGCTTTTACTTGCGATTTTGCTTGAAAAACAAATTGATGTTCACTTTGTGGCGGGTAATAGTCACAAGGAAAAACACTGCAAAAGTAAGCAATGTTTTTAGGAGAACAATCGATAGGCCATTGCTCTTTGTCGATTAAATTCATCATCGCCGCCCATGTATCAAATGGTTCGCTAAAGCCACTGAGAATGGGGCCTTCTTTGCTAGGTGGCCTATATTGCCAACCTAATTGCTCGTCAGTCTTACTAAGCCATAATTGGGCTGCCTGCGTTGCCACCGTTTTGACTTGTTTTGCTTGAGCTGCAAAATTTGTATCCCATACTAATAACGAAGGGCATACATGCTCAAGTGAGGCAACAGATACGCCAAGAATCATCCTGTCAAAGTCATCTTTGTAGCGTAATTTTTTTATTGGCAGGGGCTGCCCAAAATGGTTTTCATATTGAGCTGGCCAGTCAGACCAAAAAGATTCTAAATTAATATTATGCTGTTTTAATAGTGCGGCATGTTCACTATTAATTTGCGCATAAAGCGGCTCACTTGGCCAGCAAGGTAGTTTTTTCACATCAACAAGTGGTTGATATTCAGCATCTGATTTCAAAGTAACTTGTTGCTGTAACTTAATTACCTCAACAAAACGTTCACCCTGCTCATTTAGGCTGGGTTCCAGGTTTTGCAATTGATGGAAATATTCAAACTTAACCCCTCTTTTTTTTAGTAGCTCATACAGTGGAGCAAAAATGACATCGCCCATCCCCGCTTGCATTTTCCACATGACGCCACCGCGATAACACAGCGCAATACGTAACATAGCTAGTGATGCAACACCGGCTTCAACATTAGGCTTACTGATGTCTCCATCAGCGTAAGCAAATACTAAATCATAAAATCCCCGTATTGGCGCAGAACTAGCGCTGTAATGCTCATTTGCCCCATTTCTTATCAGCCACTGTCTAAAATCAAATTTGTTTATGACCCCAAACCCATCTCGATATACTTTGTCTTTGACCAGGCCAACCAACATTGCAATAGCAAGGTCTGCACAAATATATAATCGTCTAAGCTGCGCATTATTGTCTAATAACTCAATCATTTCGCTATTTAGCCAACGCTTTAGTTTTCTAACTATATACCAAATGACAAGGCCATCTTTTTTCTCTTGTACTTGGGGTTTTAATGTATTGTCAGCGTGAGCAAACTGATTTAATTTACTTATTAATAAGCTGGGAGTAGAGGCTATTTCACTCGAGTATTGTTTTATATCATCAGCAAAGTGTTGCCAAGTTTCCTCTGTATCATCAACCAAGTCCGCTATTTGTTGATGTAAATGGCGTAATAAAGACTGATCACGAGATTTTTTTGTGCTCAGTTTTATATTTTTATTGGCTTTTTTTGCGGCTAATTGTAAATCCAGTATCCACTTTTTTAGCCAAGCTAGGGTCATTTTAATAAAGTCCCATGGCGTAATATCCAAACTACCCTCCGCAGGATTTCCAGGTAATAAGGGGAAATCTATTGGCCATGTTTGCCATTGATCATTAATATATTCTTCTAGTGCTATAAAACTATGCGGCTTTAAAGCTTGCTGCCATGTAGATAAAGGTGAATCGACTGGGCGTTGTAACTGAGTGTAAACCGTTTCTATTGTTTTAAAGCTATTTACATAAGCACCAAACCATACATGCAAGCCATGCTCTTCAATACGCTGCCCACGAGCCGCATTACGGCCACTTGCGCCTTTACCACCTAAACGCCAACCTTGTTGGTATACAGTAATAGTTCGATGCTGTTGCCAATCACGCTGCTCGGTTAAATACAGTGCAGTAGTCATAGCCGATACACCGCCACCAATTATCACAATTTTTTCTTGGCCCATGATAAAT
Organism: Pseudoalteromonas sp. MQS005; assembly: GCF_001661605.1. Classification (NCBI taxonomy): domain Bacteria; kingdom Pseudomonadati; phylum Pseudomonadota; class Gammaproteobacteria; order Alteromonadales; family Pseudoalteromonadaceae; genus Pseudoalteromonas; species Pseudoalteromonas sp. MQS005. The sequence goes on from NZ_LYRQ01000002.1 coordinate 107,357, forward strand.
CCTTCTAAGTAATTTAAATCTTAGTTGCGGCTAACTGGTCAAAATCCATTTGAACATAAAATGGTAAGTGCAGCGCTTGACTACCTAACTTCAGACCAAACATATCGGCAAGGGGGAAACTATCTAATTTATTAAGATGTAACGTAAACTCAGGTTTCAGAAATTTAAAGCGATGTATTTTTTTTTCATAGAGGGTGAGTGCATTACGCTTTGGTATACCGCTGAATCACTACTGCCATCGGGAAATTGCTTAAACAATATTTGATCCATTTGTGGATTAACAAACCCACTCAATAGCTGCTTTAATAATGACAAATCAATGCCTAAATGTTTACGAGAAAACAAATTTGCTACTTGCTCGCCAAAATCATCTAGGACAGAGAAAAAGTCATTTTCGTGCCCCTGAGAATTTATTGTAATTGTAAATAACTCATGCATTTGCAGCTTTGATTCAGGCGAAAAATGATCAAAGCATTCTAAAGATAGTGAAAAATTCGAAAGCTCAGTTACACACTCGGGCATAATGTAATCACATAAATATTTATTATAGCCCCACGTTTCGCGACCATTTATGAGTGCATAAATGTTATTAACGCAGATAAATGCAGGATACCAATATAGGTAGGTTATATCCTCATCTTCAACTTTAGCGACAGGCAACCAGATGATAATATCTGTTTCTTGCATCCAACCATGCTGATCGAAAGGCGGTGTCATTGAGGCTATTTTTTCAATATCTGTAAATGTAATAAGTGCAAACTCGCCAAGTATTTTAAAACGAATATTCCCTTTAACGCCTACGTTTAGCGTTGAATCAATATATCTTTGTGATTTAGCTAATTCTATCTCAGCAAAAAAACCATACATATTCGCATTGTGCATACGACAAGGCGGCTTTGCTATTGGATTAGATAAAAAATGTTAATATGGCGTAGATAGTGAGCTCATTTGACCCCCTCAGTTAAAAACTGAGTATAGTCAGATATATTAGGGTCTGTTGACCTTTGCGAATTAATATTTATGGCTATACGTGAATTCCACTCGATTCAAAGTATTTTAATAAATTGCTTGCAAAGTAAAATGTTGTGAAGTAGTATCGCTGCTTGGCTATAAAAAGCCCTAGCGGTTAGCCTCTTTACCCTGATCCAGTAAGCCCCGCAAAACGTATATTCAAAAGCTAAGTTATTGTACGGCGAGAACCCCTATTAATACCTTGATGATTTATTTTTAATATCATCGTAAAAGTGTCATAAAGATCGTCAACACTGTAATGAAGCTAAACACAATTAGATTATTTATTATCTGTAATGTGCTTTAAGAAAAAGCCCAGAATAAATAACAAAAATAAAGTGAGTTTTATTATGTCATACAAATATAACGGATCTATGATCCAAATAGCACATCCAGTGCAATCAATTTCGGTTAACAAACATCGTGTAATCTTTAGCGATACACAAGGTTTGAAAAATGCATTGTTTCAAAAAGCAAGTGATGCACGTCAATTTGTAAAGTGGCTCAAAGCCAGCTAATTATTATTGATAAGTTAAACACTTATAAATAAATCTAAATGCCAGCGTGAAGCTGGCATTTTACTTTTTGGTGTATTATTGACTACACTTAAATCCTTGTTTATTTATTCGTTGTAGTGCAAATGCGGTTTTCGTGGTTAATACTGTTAGTCTGTGTATTTTTAAGCACAAAGTGTAATGCTAGAACAATAAAATGGTTAACACATGATTTTGCGCCCTACTACATTATAAGCGGGCCGAACAAATCCCAAGGTCGTGACGAAAGTATTATTTCGCTTTTAGAACAGCAGCTGCCGCATATTACCTTTGAAAGAGTGATCATCCCCTCAGGTAAAGTGATTCAGGAACTCGCAAACCTGCAGTCTAATGCCTGTGCTTTGTCGCTCTATAGGAATAAATACCGCGAAGAGCGTGTTTATTTCACACATCAAAGCTCTACAGCAGGGCTTTCGCCATCAATTGCCATGCATACCAAGCTAAGTAGTGCGCTAGAGATTGAAGACGCTAAACCGGTGTCATTAACCAATTTATTAGTTAATAAAAAGCTTACCTTAGGTGTATCTATGAATCGCTCCTATGGCAGTGAAATTGATAAAATAATCAACACCACACCCGGTATAAATCTGGTCATTCGACCAACCCGCGATACCCTCAGTACGTTAACATATATGCTTAACCTTAAAAGAATTGATATTTTATTAGGTTACCCAAGTGAACATTATTATTTAGCAAAAACAATGGGGTTTACTGATAATTTAACCCAGCGGATGCTCACTGAAGCACCAAAAATAAGTTACGGTTACATTGGCTGTACTAAAAACGAGCAAGGTGCAGAGGATATTGCTACGCTTAATCAACAACTCAAACTGATTAAGCAGACTGAAAACTATAAACAGATATTAACTCGGTGGTTACCAAGTCATTTAAAACCCAAATTAGAAGCACATTTACAATAATAAAAAGCTAAGCGTATTACTAATTAGCGCTTAGCTTTTTTAAAATAGTCTTACTGGCGAATACCTTCAATAAATAAACCAATATCAACATGGGTAGATGCTGGGCCTAAGTTATAGTCAATACCGTAGTCGGCCAGTTTTAAGCTAGTTTCTCCTTCAAAACCAACACGGTAACCACCCCATGGATCTTTACCTTCACCAATTTTATCTATTTCAAAGGTAATTGTCTTCGTAACACCGTGTAGAGTAAAGTCACCGGTTACTGTGGCTTCTTCACCGTCTTCGTCAAACTTAATCGCTGTACTCTTAAAGCTTGCCTGTGGGTATTTGCTTACGTTTAAAAAGTCACTACCACGTAAGTGTTTATCACGTTCTGCGTGATTTGAATCTAGGCTTGCCGTATCAATATTTACACTAATTTGAGACGCATTTGGATTTTTAGCATCGTAGTTAAATTTGCCATCAAAGGTATTAAAACGCCCGTGCAGCCAGCTGTAGCCTAAATGTTTAATCTTAAAGTTTACAAAAGCATGCGCACCTTTTGTGTCAATAACATAATCTGCGGCATTCGCAGTGGTCGCTGTCATAAACATCGCTGCTGATAACGCTGAAGTTAAAAATAATTTTTTCATTTTAATCATCCTTTTGTAATGTGATCATTCTAATTAATGTTTTGTCTTTATCGATAAAGTGATGTTTTAGCGCACCTAATACGTGCAATACTACAAATCCAATTAATAAGCATGCGCTATAGAAATGGATTTGCCCGGCTATATCAGCCTGAGAATCAAACGCAAAGTCGATAGCTTTTACATAAAAAAAGCCAAATACTTCTATGGGTCGTCCATCAGCCGTCGAAATTAAATACCCTGACACCATAATGATCAGTAAAAACAGATACATTAAAATATGTGCTGTTTGGGCTAATTGATTTAACTGCTTGTTACTGCCAATCGGACTTGGTTTAACACTAAAGTGTCGCCATAACAGCCTAAAAACAAAAACCGCTGCTAAGCTAAGGCCAATGCTTTTGTGTAGGTCTAATGATCCTTTATACCAACTATCATAATAAGTCAGCTCAACCATATATAAACCTAAACCAAACAGACCAAACACGGTCAGCGCCATTAGCCAGTGTAAAAATATAGCCACTACGCCATAGCTGGTTTTTGAGTTTTTAAACATTCCCTACTGCCAATTTCTTATTTAGTAATTACACTACGATATAATGATTAAGTGGTGATTAAAATAGCATATGCAAACACTCATCGTGCGTATACGCACAGTAAAATGTATAAGGTTAATATAATTGCAAATGACGTTGAGAAGGGATTAGCTAGCAGCTGACTCGTTAAGAGACACGTATATTTGGCTATCAGGTTCAACCTGTAAGCAGGCAATCAGGCCCTCTTTTATTAGTTCTAACATAGCGATAAAACTAACAACAACCCCACTGCGTCCCTCTTCAAAGGTAAATAATTGAGTAAACGCAACAGGCGCTTTTGATTGGGATAAGGTATTTAAAATCAAGCTCATGCGCTCACGCGTTGAAAGGGTTTCAGCGCTAATTAAATGATGCTCGAATGTTTTTGCACGCGCCATGACATCGCTTAGCGCTAACAATAAATCTTTGACTGCCAGTTCAGGTAATGGCTGGTTTTTTTCTGCTAGTTCCGGCACGCTTGCCTGCGCTATAAAGATATCGCGGCCAACACGAGGTAGGCTGTCTATATTTTCGGCCGCTTTTTTAAATTGTTCGTACTCTTGTAGACGTTTTATAAGTTCGGCGCGGGGATCGTCTTCTTCTTCTAACTCTTCATGAACAGGCAGTAACAGCCTAGATTTAATTTGGGCCAGCAATGCCGCCATTACTAAATATTCACCCGCGAGTTCTAGCTGGAACTCGCTCATCATTTCAACATATTTAACATACTGCTCAGTAATGCTAAAAATAGACAACTCAAGAACATCTAACTTATGCTTTTTAATTAAATAAAGCAGCAGATCCAAAGGCCCTTCAAAGGTTTCTAAAATAACTTCAAGGGCATCAGGCGGGATATATAAATCTTCGGGTTTATCAACAACGGCTTTACCATGTAAAAATGCCAGAGGCAGCTTTTGCTGCACTGGCATATCAGGTGTTGGCGTTGATGATAGCGTCTCAGACTGTTTCATTGTTATTCAAATGGCGTCGTATCACCGCAACCAACACGAAGAATTTGAATATCATCTTCTGATAAATCAATCACTGTGGTCGCCTGCTCAGGTAAATACCCACCATGAATAATTAAATCCACATGTTTATCAAGGCGCTCTAAAATGTCATCGGGATCAGCTTGAGTAAACTCTTCGCCCGGTAAAATAAGTGAGCACGACATTAAGGGCTCACCCAGCTCAGCTAATAAAGCACACGCTATTGGGTGCTCTATAACACGTATGCCTATGGTTTTTTTCTTGTCGTTTAATAACCGCTTAGGCACTTCTTTTGTACCTTTAAAAATAAACGTGTAAGGCCCTGGGGTATTATTTTTAATAAGCCTAAACATTTGGTTATCAACACGCGCATAAGTAGACAGCTCAGATAAATCACGGCATACCAAAGTAAAATTGTGATGTTTTTCAATACCACGAATACGTTCAATGCGCTCTTTAGCTTGCTTATTACCTAAATTACAGCCTATCGCATATCCTGAATCTGTAGGATACACAACTACGCCGCCTTGTTTAATAATATCAACAGCTTGAGAAATTAATCTAGGCTGTGGATTATCTGGATGTATATGAAATAATTGACTCATAATGCAACTCCTTCGTGCTTTTCCCATGTTTGCCAAACCCCTTGGCAATCTTTAGGTAAGTATAAATTTTTTCCAAGTTCTAAGTAGCTAGTCGGAAAATGAAAATCAGAGCCTTGTGAGCAAAGTAGCTCGTATTCTTGGCTCAATAGCCCTAAAAACTGACGTTCACTTGGCGCCTGCTGCGGCTGAGCAACTTCCATTGCATCTCCGCCTACTGATTTAAATTCCACTAACAATTTACGTAGCCACTTGTTCGACATTTTATAGCTACTTGGGTGCGCTAAAACGGCCACCCCACCTGCGGCATGAATCGCCGCAATAGCTGTTTGCATATCACACCAATTACTTGGCACGTAACCGGTTTTACCTCGCCCTAAATACTTTTTAAATACCCCAGGAAAGTTTTTAGCTACACCACGCTCAATTAATGCTCTGGCAAAGTGAGCGCGAGTAATTTGTGCATTTTCGGCCAGCTCGCGAGCTTGTTGGTAAATACCCTCAAAACCATTTTTATTTAGTCGATGGCCAATCTCTATCGCGCGGGTTTCGCGTTTTTGCTGCTGATCGCTCAGTAATGTATGCAAGGTACTATCGTTGGTATCAATATTTAGTCCAACAATATGAATTTCAAAACTTTCCCACTTGGTTGATATTTCAACTCCGTTAATAAGTTTAAGCGGCAAATTTTCACGTTTGATAAAAGCATGTGCAGGTTCGATAGCAGCCACCGTATCGTGATCGGTAATAGCAAATACATCAATATTTTTATCGACTGCTCGCGCTAATAATTCCTCAACGGTTAAGTGGCCGTCTGAGTGCGTGGTGTGACTATGTAGGTCGTATTTTATCAAATGAAAACTACTTAAATTTAGGATTTAACGGTGTTTCACCCAGTATAACAAGTTTTTTAACTAAATTGTTTTAAATAAACACTTGACACAAAAGCAGTTGATACGTTTTACTGTAGCCACTTTTAGACATTAAAGAATTAACAACAATGAAAAATACAATTCACAACATCATTTGGTGGTGGCACTCTTAAAATCAAGGGTGATGAATTGTCGTGTCTAAACAAAAAATTCTAACCCGCTACCATGCGGGTTTTTTTATCACTAAATTTTGCAATACAAGATTAACAGGAATTAAAAACATGAATAACGTAAACACTCTTACACATCATTGGTGGTGGCGCCTGGCATAGCGGGACGGTAATGGTCTATCTATAATTTAGACATCGTTATTCAAACCCCGCACTGCTTAGCATTGCGGGGTTTTATTTTTTAGGGGATGAGGTTTGATTTTTAGTCATATAACAACAACACCAGGTGAAGTGACCAGCATAACGCAAGTACGAGACTACATAAGTAGCCCACTTGCATTGTATGCCGCACTTGATAAACCTAACTCACTATTACTTGAGTCTGCAGAGATAGATTCTAAAGATAGCGTAAAAAGCTTAATACTCGTTGATTGTGCACTGCGTATTGTCTGCCAAGGCAACCAAGTGAGCGTAACAGCACTATCAAATAACGGTCAGCAGTTACTCAGTTATTTACAAGCTAATGTAAAAAACTGCGCATCCCAGTTAACCGATACCACATTAACACTGGAGTATCACCCAGCAGATGACACAATAGACCAAGCCAGTAAGCTGATTGCAGATAACGCTTTTAGCGCATTACGCACCTGTTTAAACAGCATTAAAAGTACCACTAACAATCCATTCTCGGTGTTTTTAGGCGGTGTATTTGCCTACGACATGGTGGCTAATTTTGAACAGCTAACCGATGTACCCGATGGGGAAAACACCTGTCCAGACTATGTTTTTTATTTAGCAGAAACACTGGTTGTTATTGATCATCAAAAACAAACAACGGAATTAATTGGTAACGTATTTAATGGCCCTGATGTACATGCAAACTGCTTTGAAGTAGGCAAACAATTAGAGCACTTGAATACATTATGCGACCACGCTGCTGACTTTAGCGCACCAAGCCAAACTGGCGACTGCCCAGTGAGTGTCGATATTAGTGATGAGCAATACTGCCAGCAAGTAATTAAGCTCAAGCGACACATAGTCGATGGCGATATTTTTCAAGTGGTGCCTTCTCGTACCTTCTCACTACCCTGCCCTGACTCTTTACATGCCTACAGCCAGCTAAAAAAACAAAACCCTAGTCCGTACATGTTTTATATGCGCGATGAAGATTTCTCATTATTTGGCGCATCTCCTGAGTCCGCGCTTAAATACGAAGTTCAATCTCAACAGGTCGAGGTTTATCCGATTGCCGGCACACGCCCTCGCGGCAAATTTGCTAATGGACAAATCAACCCTGATTTAGATAGCCGTATTGAGCTTGAACTTAGAAACGATCAAAAAGAACGTGCAGAGCATTTAATGCTGGTTGATTTAGCGCGTAATGATGTAGCCCGCATTAGCGTACCGGGTACGCGCCATGCCAAAGAGCTTTTAAAAGTAGACCGTTACTCACAAGTAATGCACTTAGTGTCGCGCGTGGTGGGTAAATTAAAACCCGAACTAGATGCCCTACATGCTTATCAAGCCTGTATGAACATGGGCACATTAGTGGGCGCGCCAAAGGTAAGAGCTGCAGAGCTTGTGCGCCAAACCGAAGGGAAACGCCGCGGCAGTTATGGCGGCGCAGTTGGCTATTTAACTGGTGATGGTGCAATGGATAGCTGTATTGTTATTCGTGCAGCCTTTGTTAAAAATAATATTGCTTATGTGCAAGCTGGCGCTGGGGTTGTGTTTGATTCAGACCCAATGTCAGAGGCTAACGAAACCCGCGCTAAAGCACAGGCGGTGATCACCGCGATTAAATCGACATATGAGGCTGTATAAAATGAGTGAAGCACACCCTATTAAAATTTACTTTTTAGATAACTTTGACTCATTTAGCTATAACCTTGTTGATGAACTAACAATGCTAGGTGCTGAGTTAGTTGTTTACAGAAATAACATTAGCGCTGAAGTAATATTCAACAAAATGCAGGCAGAGCATAAGCAGGTATTATTGGTTTTATCGCCAGGCCCAGGGGCACCGAGTGATGCGGGCTGCCTAATGGAATTAATTAGCCTGTGCAAAGGTAAATTCCCGATGCTGGGCATTTGTTTAGGCCAACAAGCACTAACACAAAGTTACGGCGGAGTAATCGGTCATGCTGGTGAAACCGTACATGGTAAATCATCAATAATTGAGTTAGACGATCACCCGGTGTTTAACGGAATGGGCAGCACTATGCCAGTGGCGCGTTATCACTCATTAATGGCCACAAAAGTACCTGATAACTTAGCGGTTATTGCAAAGTATCAAGATATTCCAATGGCTATTTATCATCATCAAGACACTGCGCTGGGTTATCAATTCCACCCAGAATCTATTTTAACGCCCAATGGCGCTATGCTGCTACAGCAAAGCGTTGCCTATTTAACGCGTGCCAAATAAAGGGAACATTATGACTACACAATTACAAAACTCGCTTAATGTTCAACAGGCTATTGAGCACGTTATTGCCAAGCAATCATTGAGCTATGCACAAGCAAAAACACTTTTTGATCAAATAATGCAAGGGAATATGAGCGATATTGAGCTCTCTGCACTGTTAATTAGCCTTAAAATGAAAGGTGAAATAAGCGATGAAATCGCTGGTGCTGCGGCCTCAATGCGTGAAAACGCCGTGGCATTTACAACCATTAAAACTCAACTTGCCGATAGCTGTGGTACCGGTGGCGATGGTTCAAACACTATCAATATCAGTACAACCGCGGCAATTGTCGCAGCCGCTGTCGGTGTTAATATGGTAAAACATGGAAATCGCAGTGTATCGAGTAACTCAGGGTCTGCTGATTTACTCAAAGCCTTGGGGATCAATATTGATATGACTCCCACACAAGCGGCTAAATGCCTTGAACATACAAATTTTACCTTTTTATTTGCACCGCACTATCACAGCGGCGTGCGCCATGCGATGAACGTACGAACCACTTTAAAAACCCGTACTATTTTTAATATTCTTGGGCCGCTAGCTAATCCCGCTGCTCCAGATGTTCAATTGCTGGGGGTATACGATGAATCTTTGTGCCTACCTATGGCGCAAACTCTTCATACTCTGGGCACTAAACGCGCTATGATAGTTCACGGCTCTGGCACCGACGAAATTGCCTTGCATGGCCCAACACAGGTTGTTGAGCTGGATAACGGCAAAATCACCCAATACACACTCAACCCTAGTGATTTTGACCTTGCAAACTATTCACTTGAACAATTAGCCGGTGAAGGCCCACAATACAATGCAAACGCCAGCCTTGCCATTTTACAGGGCAAAGGTAGCGAGGCACATAACGCCGCTATTATTGTTAACGTTGCTGCATTGCTGTACTTAACTGGCCAAGCACAATCGTTAAAACAAGGTGCACAAATAACACACTCATTATTACGTTCAGGCAAGGCCATGGACACACTAAATGCAATTATTGAGGTAAGTCATGGCTAATGTATTAGACAAAATTATTGCCGATAAAAAAATAGAACTCATTGAACGCAAAGCGGCACGCCCACTTGAGAGCTTTAAGCATCAAGCTGAACCGACTGAGCGTAGCTTTTATCAAGCGTTAGCAGCACCTGGCACGCAGTTTATTTTAGAGTGTAAAAAGGCATCGCCTTCTAAAGGGTTAATTCGTCAGCCGTTTGATTTAACAGAAATCACCCAAGCGTATAAGCAGTATGCCACTTGTATGAGTGTATTAACTGACGAAAAGTACTTTCAGGGTAGCTTTGATTACCTTGCGTTTGTGCGCAGCCAAGTAGAGCAGCCACTTATTTGTAAAGACTTTTTTATTGATGAATACCAAGTCTATATGGCACGTATTTATGGTGGTGACGCTATTTTACTGATGCTATCAGTGCTTGACGATGAGCAGTATAAAGCGCTGCATGCCGTCGCCGATTCGTTAAATATGTCGGTACTAACTGAGGTGAGTAACGAAGAAGAAGTGCATCGTGCACTGGCACTCAATGCACAAATAATTGGGATTAATAATCGTGACTTGCGCGATTTAAGCACCGACTTAGCCACAACCGAACGACTACGTAAGCTTATTCCTAACGATAAAGTGGTTATTTCAGAGTCAGGTATTTATACCCATCAAGATGTAAAGCATTTAGCGCCTTTATGTAATGGATTCTTAATTGGCAGCTCATTAATGGCTGAGGCTGATTTATTACAAGCGTGTCGCCGCGTAATCCTAGGCGAAAACAAAGTTTGTGGATTAACCCGTAATCAAGATGCCATTGCGGCTTACGACAACGGTGCCCTTTATGGCGGATTAATTTTTTATCCAAAATCACCGCGCTTTGTCGATTTAGATTGCGCCAAAGAAATCAGCCAAAGTGCCCCTTTAAAATTTGTTGGGGTGTTTGTTAATGCCGCCATAGCAGAGGTTGCTGAGCACGCTAAACAATTAAAACTGTCTGCTGTTCAATTACATGGCCAAGAAGATGAACATTACATTGCATCGTTACGTAATGAACTACCACGTCATTGTGAAATATGGAAAGCACAGGCCATCAAAGATGCTTTGCCTCAACCTATTACAGGAGCCGATCGCCATTTATACGACACCCACAGTGATTCACAGGCTGGCGGCACAGGCAAAACATTTGATTGGTCGGTGCTTCGCGATACCACGACCCCATTTATGCTTGCTGGCGGCTTAAACCCAGACAATATTAGCGATGCACTTTTTCAAGGTGCTCTTGGGCTTGATTTAAATTCAGGTGTTGAAGAGTCTCCAGGTAAAAAGTGTGCAAACAAACTACATCATGCTTTTACAAGTATCAGAAATTATTGAGGTTAAAATGCAAAATCCAGCTTATTTTGGCGAGTTTGGCGGTATGTTTGTACCCGAACTGCTTGTCCCTGCGCTTAAGCAGTTAGAAAACGAATTTAATAAAGCACAAAAAGATCCTGAATTTCAGGCAGAGCTAAGTAAATTACTTAACGAGTATGCGGGTCGTCCTACCCCGCTTACTTTAACGCGTAACTTAGTTAAAAACCCAAAAGTAAAACTGTACTTAAAGCGTGAAGATTTACTCCACGGTGGTGCGCACAAAACAAACCAAGTTTTAGGCCAAGCACTGCTTACCAAACGTATGGGTAAAAAAGAAGTGATTGCTGAAACAGGCGCCGGCCAGCACGGCGTTGCAACGGCACTTGCCTGTGCGTTACTTGGACTAAAATGCCGCATTTATATGGGTGCAAAAGATGTTGAACGCCAACAACCAAATGTATTTAGAATGAAGCTAATGGGCGCTGAAGTTATTCCGGTAACCGCAGGCTCGGGTACATTAAAAGATGCGGTTAACGAGGCACTGCGTGATTGGTCTGCCAATTATCAAGAGGCTCATTACCTTTTAGGTACTGCAGCGGGTCCTCACCCATTCCCGACTATTGTACGTGAATATCAAAAAATAATTGGTGAAGAAGCAAAACAACAAGTACTTAAAGCCGAAGGCCGTTTGCCTGATGCGGTTATTGCGTGTGTAGGCGGTGGGTCAAACGCAATTGGTATGTTTACCGATTTTATTGATGAGCCAAGCGTTAAACTCATTGGCGTTGAACCTGCAGGTAAAGGGTTAGACACGCACGAACATGGCGCAACTATCTGTAAAGGAACAAAAGGTATTTTGCACGGTACTTACACTTATATTATGCAAAATACAGATGGCCAAATTGAAGAGTCTTACTCTGTATCGGCGGGACTAGATTACCCCGCAGTTGGCCCTCAACATGCCTTTTTGCACGAAACTGGCCGTGCTCAATATGTCGGTATTACCGACACCAAAGCACTTGATGCCTTTCAAGCATTGGCTAAACACGAAGGGATTATTCCTGCGCTTGAATCAAGTCATGCGCTAGCCTATGCCCTCGAATATGCAGAAGAGCAAACGCAAGACAGTATCATTGTTATTAATTTAAGTGGTCGTGGCGACAAAGACTTAGCCCACGTACACAAGGTATTATCAGAGGAAGGTCAACTATGAGCCACGTAAAAACTGACCGTTACGGACAAATGTTTGCCGCACTAAAAGAGCAAAACCAAGGTGCGTTTGTACCGTTTGTGACCATTGGCGATCCGGGTAAAGCGCAAAGCATCGAAATTATTAAAAGCTTAATTGATGGCGGCGCTGACGGGCTTGAATTAGGTATTCCGTTTTCCGACCCGATTGCCGATGGCCCTGTCATTCAAAAAGCCAATATTCGTGCCTTAAACGTGCATATTAATACGCAAGACTGCTTTGATATTATTAAAGAGATCCGTGAATATAACGCCGACATTCCAATTGGTTTGTTATTGTATTCAAACTTAATATTTAAACGTGGCTTAGAAAAGTTTTACACCGATGCAAAAGCTGTGGGTGTTGACTCTATTTTAGTGGCTGATGTGCCATTGCATGAGTCTAAAATGTTTAGAAAAGCCGCCATGGCCAATGGTATAGACCCGATTTTTATCGCTACACCGAACGCCAGTGACGATACCCTGCGTGAATGTGCATCATACGGCCGTGGCTACACCTACTTGCTTTCTCGTGCTGGGGTAACAGGTACAGACACCAAAGCACAAATGCCAGCAACCCATGTGGTTACGCGCTTACAAGAGTACCACAGTGCACCTGCATTATTAGGCTTTGGTATTTCAACGCCTGAAGATGTAAAAGCGGCACTTAAAGCCGGTGCTGCGGGGGCTATTTCGGGCTCTGCTGTGGTAAAAATTATTGAAGCAAACTTAGATGATTTAGATGCGATGACCTCGCAGCTAAAAACATTTGTAAGCGATATGAAAGCCGCTACTGCGCTTTAATAGCGAGCTGTGTTTTATCATTATCAATAAAAAAGGGCATGTAATATGCCCTTTTCTATTTAAAAGCCCAGAGCTAGTGCGCTTGGTGCTTACCTTCGAGTATTTCTTCAATAAATTTTGCATTAAATGCATCTAAATCTGCAGGGCTGCGGCTAGTGACTAAGCCGTTATCAACACACACTTCTTGATCTACCCAGTGAGCTCCGGCGTTAATTAAATCGCTTTTAATACTAGGGAAGGAAGTCACTTTTTTATCTCTGAGCTTATTAATTTCAGCTAATAACCACGGCGCGTGGCAAATAGCGGCCACAGGTTTATTTTTTTCTGCTCCAAAAAAGCCATCAACAAACGCTTTGGCATCTGTATTTTGACGTAAGCTATCGGGATTAAACAAACCACCCGGCAGTAAAAGTGCATCGTAGTCAGCGGCATTGGCATCTGATGCTAATTTATCAACGGTTACTTTTTCACCCCAATTATCTTTATTCCAACCTGTGATCTGCCCTTCTTTAATAGACACCACCTCTATATCCGCGCCCGCCTCTAGTAATGCGCTTTGCGGCGAAAGTAGCTCGCTTTGTTCAAATCCATCGGTGGCTAAAATGGCAATTTTTTTACCTTGTAAACGGGTGCTGCTATGTAAATTACTCATTAAATACTCCTTATCTTATTTTTTGATACACAGAGAGGTTTGCATATCACATACCAAAAATAACATACTGATAATATTGGCGTTTTATATAAAGAGATGAGAGTGCTATGTAAATTATTTACAGTGGTTGCAGATACTACACAGCCATTTTTTAAAAATAAAAATAGCCTGCAAGGTACATGCTTTGTTTGAATAACAAAACTCCCTTACAAGCACTGACAATTAAAGGCTGTCTTTTAACGCTTTGGCTGGCTTAAATACGGCTTTATTAGCCCCTTCTATTTCTATTGCTTCGCCGGTTTGTGGATTACGACCCGTACGGGCTGGGTAATAACTTAATGCAAAAGTGCCAAAACCAGATATTTGTACCTGATCGCCTTCAGACAATGATTTGGTAATCACCTTTTGTAAGCTGGTTAAAGCTAATTGCGCCTCTTTTTTTGTTAACTCGCTCGTGTGTGCCATGGCTGTAACAAGTTCTGCCTTATTCATTTTTTGCTCCTAAATACACGCGCTGGCTTTAGCCAACTAGCGTGGCAATACAATGATGTAAAAATAAAAGCAGGCAGGCTAAGGGTTGCAAGGGGGTAAGTCAACCTTAACCAAGGGCTAAGGGCCTTAGTGAGAGTCATTGGGTTTAAATATAATCAGCTTGGCTGTTTTATAGTCATAAAGATGACTTAATCGCTTGCTAAGGTGAAATAAAAATCACCGTGAGCAAACGTGAACGCTAATCAATACCGCTGGTTTGAATTTACCTTTATTTTTATCATCCTGCCTTTAATTGGCTTTAATATTCGCCAGTATTTATCTAATTGGCTTATTCCAGCACTGATCATTTTAATGAGTGTGTGCTGTATTCTGCTGCTAAACGACATTCACTTTAAGCGCTTTAGATTAACCAGTATGGGGCAGTTTTCTGCTGTGAAGCGCCGTATGTTTAGCTTTTTCTTTATTGGCGCATTATTTTCAGGGGTGTTTTATAACTTACTCTACCAAGGACACTGGTTTACTTTACCGCGTGAAAACCTCACCGATTGGCTGATGCTATTGCTGCTCTACCCTTTATTGTCGGTGATCCCGCAAGAGTTAATATTTAGAACGTATTTTTTTCATCGCTATAAGCGCATTATGCCCAGTAAATGGTTGCGCATTATTATTAGCGCCAGTGTATTTGCATTGGCACATATTATTTACGCCAATTGGATAGCTGTTAGTTTAGCGTTTGTCGGTGGCTTGCTGTTTGCCTATACCTACGCACAAAGTCGCTCAACTTTTGCCTGTGTTATTGAGCACAGCTTATGGGGCATTTGGATGTTTACATTGGGGATTGGTGACTACTTAGATTCGGGTGCACTGAATTAACTAACCGCAACAAAAAGCCGCGATAAGCGCGGCTTTATTAAATTAAGTTTTAATTAAAAACCAAAAATACTGATATTAAAAAACTTGGTCGCAACGGTGTTTACAAAAATAAGCAGTAAAATCGCTGGGATAAATGTTTGTAATGAAAAGTTAACGTACTTTTCCATAAAGCTATTCGCATAATTAGGCGAACCTTGTCTTAGCTCTTCACTTAAACGAACTTTCTTCCATTTATACATTACAAACAAACATACCATTAAACCATTGAGTGGTAAAATAGTGTCGTAGAATACGTCATATACAATATCAAAAAAGCTCTTGTTACCACTGCCGTAGCTAGTAAAGGTAGTTAGGCTGTCAATCATACCAAACGACATAATACACATAATGGTTAACACACCGGTTGATAAGGTAAGTATGCCTAGCGCTTTTTTACGGCTAATGCCTTTACGGTCACTTAGTGTGGCAGTCGGCACTTCTACAATTGATACCAACGATGTAATTGCAGCAAAAAATACCAGCAAAAAGAAAATAAACGCCACTGCAGAGGCACCAAAGTAGCCAATATCGTGTTGTAACGCTAATAAGATTTTTGGTAAGTACACAAAAATCATTGAAACTGACGAGTCAGATAACTTTGTCGGATCGGTATTTGGGTCAAAGCTAAAAATAGCCGGTAACACCATCAAGCCTGCAACAAAGGCAACTAATGAGTCGGTAATGGCAACCATTTTCGCACTGCCCACAATGTCATCTTTTTTAGAAATGTAAGAGGCATACGTAATTAAAATACCCATACCTAACGACAATGAGAAAAACGCTTGGCTCAATGCGCCATTAAGAACACTGGCATTCATTTTACTAAAATCAGGAATAATATAGTACTTCACACCCGCCATTGCGTTATCAAGGGTGAGTACGTAACCCACTAATATAATAAGCATGACAAATAACGCCGGCATCAAAAATTTAGCCGCTTTTTCTATGCCATCTTTTACGCCACCGACCAATATTAAGTTAACAATCACCACAACCAGTGCCATGTAGCCAAACACCGTGTAGCTGTTAATAAACTCATCAAAGTGCCCAGGGTTTGCCAACTTATCCAAATTACCAAATGCGGTTTGGCTTAAGTAACCAAAAATCCACACCGTGATCACCATGTAAAAAACGGCAATCATAAATGGCGTTAACACGGCTAAAAAGCCAGCAAACTTCCATTTCTTATCGTTATTGGCTAACGCCTTGTATGCACCAAGAGGATCTTTTTGTGCGTGGCGACCCATAGCCATTTCGGCCATCATGACGGGTAAACAAATGAATGCGACGAACAAAGCATAGACGAGCAAAAATGCACCACCGCCATTCTTAGTCGCAGAAACTGGAAAGCCTACTAAGTTACCAATGCCCACAGCAGAACCCGCCGCTGCTAATATAAATCCTAAGCGGGAGCTAAAGTGCTCTCTATTTTCACTCATGTAATAACCTTGTTATTATTTATCTTATCCAAGGGACTCTACCAGTGTTACACAACGCTTTTCAAGCAATTACCGCGTAAAAAAACATTCTTGCTGTAAACATCGCCATAAACACTTTTAATTCACCATTTATCAACGCTATGCTAGTATGCAGTTAATTAAATTTAACAAGTTTTGAGAGTATTTTTATGTTGTATATGATTTATTCAACGGACGTCCAGAACAGCTTAGAGCACAGAAAAGCCGCTCGCCCTGCTCATTTAGCACGTTTACAAACGCTAGAAAACGAAGGTCGA
Source organism: Pseudoalteromonas sp. MQS005 (assembly GCF_001661605.1). Lineage (NCBI taxonomy): Bacteria > Pseudomonadati > Pseudomonadota > Gammaproteobacteria > Alteromonadales > Pseudoalteromonadaceae > Pseudoalteromonas > Pseudoalteromonas sp. MQS005. The sequence continues at coordinate 124,313 of NZ_LYRQ01000002.1, forward strand.
CTATTAACAGCCGGCCCCCTTCCAGCGGTTGATAGTGAAGACCCTCAAGATGCGGGCTTTACTGGCTCTTTAGTGATTGCTGAATTTAACTCTTTAGAAGATGCCAGAGAATGGGCCGCAGATGATCCTTATGTTGCGGGTGGCGTATATGAAAACTCAATCGTTAAACCATTCAAAAAAGTGTTCCCTGCTTAACATTAACGTGAGTTCCCCTGTTTAACTGCAACCAGTAATTCAGGGTTTGTTCACTCATTTTTAATTAGACTTTGTCTTATAAAAATTTAAATACTCAATAGAGTAATTAAATTTTAGTGGCTTAGTTTTTTAGGCTAAGCAGGTATGTTCTAGGAGTTTCGTAATGCGTGTATTATTAACACTCAATTTAATTGCTGTTTTTTGTTTGGCTAATGTTGCCCATGCAAATAATACTAACAGCACACCCGATAAAATTGAGATAAGCAAAAAGAAAGCAGTAATACTTGCAAAACAAACCACAGACGGTACAACATTAAAAATTTCAGAAGAAACACAATTTTATACAGTACGAATTTTAAAAGCTGACGGCCACGTCGTCGATTTGAAGATAAACAAAAAAACTGGCGAAGTGAAAAAGGATTAACCAATGCGAATTTTAGTAATAGAAGATGATTTACATTTGGCAGATAATCTGCGCAATGCATTAGAAAAAGAGCGTTACAGTGTTGATTTATGTCACGATGGCGAAGCGGGCCTTTTTCATATAACAGAATACCCTTTAGACATGGCAGTGGTTGATTTAGGCCTGCCTAAAATAGATGGCATAGAGCTTATAAACAAAGCCCGCGCCCAAGGGATCACTATCCCTATTTTAATTTTAACGGCGCGCGATCGCTGGCAAGACAAAGTTGAAGGCCTCGATGCGGGCGCTGACGACTACCTAACTAAGCCATTTCATGTTGAAGAACTCATTGCTCGCTGTAATGCGCTTATTCGTCGAAGTGCAGGTAAAGCAAACCCAGAAATGACAGCCGGCCCTATTAAAATTCATACGCGTTCACAACAAGTGTGGGTAAACGACAAAGAGCTAAGCTTAACCGCATACGAATATAAAGTACTTGAATACTTAATGGTTAACCCGCAAAAAGTAATTTCAAAGTCTGAGTTAACAGAACATATTTATGACCAAGATTTCGATCTTGATTCAAACGTCATTGAAGTGTTTGTATTGCGTTTACGTAAAAAGCTCGACCCTGACGGTGTGCTTAACCCAGTAGAAACACTACGTGGGCGTGGTTACAGGCTTAAAAGCCAGTGGTAGCACCGCAAATTTCGTTAAAAATAAGGCAAGGATTTATCCTTGTCTTTGTTTTATTAGTCGCCTTACCTATTTTGTTTTACTCCATAGGTAAGGCGTATTACGCGTCACTTGTTGATGCCACCGAAAAAAACCTCGAAGCGCACCTGTATTCACTCATCTCCGAGGTTGATTTTACCGAGCGCGGTATTATCATGCCCAGCTCTATCTTAACGCCCGAACTCAATAACCTAAACTCAGACACCTACGCCATGATTTACCGTGACGATGTGCCTATTTGGCATTCTGAGTCGGCGGTTAACGTTAACTTTGTTCCCCAATATATAGAGCCCAAAGCCGGTGCTGCAGACTTTAGACGCGTGGTTTATAACAACACCGCCTATTGGCAGTTAAGCTTAACGGTCATTCTTAATAATATTGACCAATCAGAGCAAGCACGATTTATTTTATTAAAACGCAACGATGCCCTACTGCGTTTAATGGACGGGTTTAAACAAACCTTAGTCGATTGGATGTTTATAATGGGGATTGCTATAGCAGGGTTAATGGCTATTGGTTTTATTTGGAGTGCAAGGCCGCTGCAGCGCCTAGATAAAGAAATAAAAGCTATTGAATCAGGCGATAATCAAGAAATTAAAGGCTTATACCCCGTTGAACTACAAACAATAAAAGCCGACCTCAACCTATTATTAGAGTCGCAGCAACGCCAAAAAGAGCGCTACCGCGCCTCACTCAGTGATTTAGCACATGCACTTAAAACGCCGTTAGCTGTATTAAAGTCAAGCCCACTGGCCAACGATGCCGACGCACAAGAACAACTCGACAGAATTAATGTGATGATCGAGCACCAATTAAAACGTGCTGCTACTGGGGCTTCCGATACATGGAAAAAGCAAACCCCCATCAAACCGGTTATCGACTCTATTTTAAGTGCGATGGGTAAAGTTTATCGCGATAAAGACATCATATTTAATTGCAAAGTGAGTGATAAAGATTACTTTTTAGGCGATAAAACCGATTTAATGGAGTTATTAGGTAACTTAATAGATAATGCCTGCAAAGCCTGTCGCTCCCAAGTCAGTATTGACGTTTCACAAGCTAAAACACTTAGCATTAGTATTTGTGATGACGGCCCGGGTATTCAACCAGATAAACGCGAGTCATTGCTTCAACGCGGTACGCGCCTTGATACTTACGAAAGTGGTCATGGTGTTGGCATGGCGATTGTATCTGACTTGGTGAAGTCGTATCACGGGTTGTTAACTATTTCTCAGTCGCAACGTTTGGGCGGCGCAAAATTTATTCTCGAGTTTAATTACCATGAAAAAAAGTAAGTATATCCTTTGTTTCACTCTAGCCCTATTATTTGCTTGGGCTGTTCCAAGCGTTGCAGCGCCGCTTGAATGCACACTTGAAAAGAACGCCCTACCCGAACAAATCAAAGCATATACACAATGTTTAGATGCCAAATTAAATAGAGTACAGCAAGAACAAGATAGCTGGATCCAAAAGCGTACCTTTGAACTATCTGCATTAGAAAGCGAAACCGGCAACACCCAAATTTTGTCATTATTTAAGCTAAGCATTAACGCTAAAGACAACTACATTCAAAGAAGTTGCCAATGGCGCTACATGCTAAAACAACCTAATGCACAACAAGCTGTTGTTACCTACAAAGAATGTGAAATAGCCATGACCGAGCAGTTTATTCAGCAGCTTAAAACGGCTCTTTAATTAGCTCATAGGTAAGCGATGTGTGCTTTGGTTTGGTTTGATTTGGTAATTAAGTGAAGAGTTTATTGGTGTTTAGGGAAGTGCAGTCTTAAAGGCTGAATTTTGTTAGTTTTTGTACTTTGCTATATGATTACTCAGACCATACCGCGAATTCATTTTCATTTGGATCGCTAAAGTGAAATCGTCTACCACCTGGAAATGAAAATATAGGCTTAATTATTTTGCCCCCTGCTTTCTCAATTTTATCTTGAGTCGCTTCAAGTTCATTACTATATAACACGATCAACGGGCTTCCATTTTTAGTAGAAACAACTAAATCAGACTTAAAGAAACCACCATCAACCCCTTGCGCGGTAAAACTACAATATTCTGGGCCATAATCTACAAATGACCAGCCAAACACCGTACTGAAGAAAGCCTTAGTAGCTGCAATATTTTGTGCAGGAATTTCAATATAGTTAATTTTATTATTTTGAGTCATTTTAGTTTTTACCCTTATTATCACTTATCTTATTTGTGGCTTGTGCTAGTAATATACAAAGGTAGCAGCAATGCTCGATTATATTTAATAAACTTTTATTGTCGAATTATAAGCAATTATCAGGTACTTAAAATAAGTGATATAAAAACATAAGCCAACCATATTTTTACTTTTTAAGCAGCTTGTTAGAAACTCTATAATTCAGCCGTATGGTATTTATACGGGCTATGTGATTTATCTATGCCGATCTCACCTTTTTTAGCTAAAACTTTTCCTGCCCATGCAGAAACTTTTTGAACGGTACATCCGACTGAGTCAGCAACTTCTCTAGCTGTAAGCCCTTCATCTGGTAAAATTTGTGATATTAAACCTAAGATTCTTATTTCTACTTCTGCGAAATTTCCATTTGTAACGGGCGCTTCTTGGTGAATGATTTCTATTAATTTCTCGTCATCATCAAAACATCGTTTAACTTTAGCGTGCTTGACTTTTTCCTCTGCGTAAATTTTTTTACATTCAGGGCACTGATAACTTTTTTGTTTTGACTCTAAAAAATATGGGTCAAACCCAGAGAGTACTGAATCGTAAATGAATCTAATTGGAGTGTATTCATCTTTTTTATCAGCGTACTTAATCTTAAATTCACTACAGACATCATAATCTATTGAATAAAGATTATATTTACCGCCATGTTTAGATGTTACATTTTCTGACATAAAGTGAATTAAAAAATTTTCACAAAGAACATTTAAATAATCATTTCGAATTGGATCTGCCATGAAGTGACTTGCAGGTCTGTCAGGGTATTTATTTTTTTCTTCTATTGCCCTCTCTAATATCGCATTCCACATATCTAAATGAAAACCTGGAACAAGCCTTTTTTTGACACTTCCAGTAAACTGTTTTTGGTATGTTTTTCTTGCACTACTAATACCATAATTAATTTCAGCTAAACCGATCTTACAATCAGGAGTAGAACTTGCCTGTGCAAAAGCATTTTGCAAAATAATACCAATAGTTCTTGATACGCCTAGCGTTTCTCTGGTGACCCTATATATGATTTCAGGAAAGTTAGATTTAAATACGTCGGTCACTTTCAGATTTGGACAAAACTTCTCTATTCGTTTGGTTATCAAAGTTTCAACAAATGTTTGAGTTTTATTGATCGCTGCAATTGTTCCATCGTATCTATCAGCATACTCATTAAAGTCGAGAGGAATCGGAAAAATATCCCGCCCGACAATAATTCGTTCACCAAAATCATAACGATCAGTAATAACGCCCACCTTGAAAAACATACCAATTCTAGAGCCTAAAAATGACTTTAAAAGAGCACTAAAGGTTGCTTGAGCTTCAGGACTTAGATCTGAATATTCATCAACAAACACATAAATAGAATCGATATCCGCTTTATTTTTTATATCGCTTATTTTATTTAGAAATTCTTGTACATTTAGACCTTTGATTTGATCTACGGTTTTACTTTGAGCAAGTTCATATGACTCGTTTTGTTTACCTGAAGCCTTTACTTTAGTATTTGATATTTCACCTGATACTTCAGAGCTTTCAATCGCTTTTCTAGCACTTGTTAAACTGACTTGCTTTGATGACGAAAGTGTAATTCCTTCAACTAAAACTTTTTCAATAAAATCTAAATCATTCAAAGCAGGATTTTCTTTAGAAAAAACAGCTAAAAACTTTTCTTCAAACATCAGATTAAGCTGTTTTTTTAACGACTCAATTATTTGACGAATGAAATGAATTTCTATTAAATTAAGATCGTTTTTTGAGTCAAAAAGATCATTGCAAGTGCTAAGATCTATATAAATTGGCAGTACTTTCTCTTGTGATATTAAACGAGCTTTACTTTTAAGTTTTGGAGATATTGATTTTAAACACTCGTAGTATCCCCTTAAAAGATTTGTTGTTTTTCCAGTTCCCCTTCTTCCACTAATAAAATTATCTTGTTTTTGAAGTAAACTTTCTAGTATTCCGAAGAAATCTATAAAGTACTCTTCTAAATCACCAAGCTCATTTAGGTTGTCAAGCGTGATGTAATCCGCTCGCAATATTGACTCAAAAGCACTTCTTAGTTTTTGTTTTTCTTGTACATTCATTATCTATTCCTAAAGCTTTAACGAGAATCATAAGTTTGATGAATTTCAAAAATTTAGTAATGCGCTATTTGGGCATATCTATACAACCGCCGCGCTCATTTTCCTTGTTATATAGTTTTAACAGATTAGCTAACACATTGCTATCATTAGGTTTTATTATTTTAAACATTACTAATTAACATTCTGTGCGCGCTTGGGTCATTTTCCTGAGTATGAGTGCACACTAAAGCTTACTCACTCAGCCCATAAAACGTTTTGACAAATCTGCATAAAAACCACAAACTACCTACCAGTAGATTGATTTAGCTAAAGTGATTTTAAAATGCATAAACCTGTGGTTATTATTGGTGGTGGCTTAGCGGGCTTATATGCCGCTTACAACCTAAAAAAGCGAAATATTCCGTTTTTATTATTAGAAGCCAAAGCCAATTTGGGTGGCCGAATTGCCTCTCACTTTTTGGCAACTAACAACATCATTGGCCATGATTTGGGCCCTACCTGGATATTTCCGCACCAGCCTAATATTCAACAGTTAGTTACTAATTTAAACATCCCTGTGTTTGAGCAATACACCCAAGGCGATGTGTTGTATCAAGCATCGCATACTGCCCCTGCTCAGCAAATTGCAGGCGCAGGTGAAATGCAGCTATTTAGAATACAAAACGGCATGACCCAGCTTATTAATGCGCTTTATCAGCAGCTTGACCCAAACACCGTTAAATTAGAGCACGCTGTTAGCGAAGTAAAAAAGCTCTCCGATGGCTGGCATATAAGCGCTAATTACCAAGGGAGTAAGCAGCACTTTACTTGCGCTCAGTTACTGTTGGCGTTACCCCCTAGAATGATCGGCCAGCATTTAACCCCGCATTTATGGGCTGATAATGTTTTAACTCAGCGTTTAACGTCGGTGCCGACGTGGATGGCTGGCCAAGCAAAGTTTGTTGCCACCTTTGAGCACGCTTTTTGGCGAGATAAAAACTTATCTGGGCAATGTTTTAGCCGTGTTGGCCCGTTAGTAGAAATACATGATGCGTCAGCAAGTGATCATGCTCACCCTGCTCTATTTGGCTTTATTGGCGTGCCTTACTTAAAGCGAAGTCAAGTAACTCGCGAGCAATTAACCCAAGCTTGCCTTGATCAGCTTGGTTATTTTTATGGTGAGCAGGCTTATACTGCCACTCATTGCACATTAAAAGATTGGGCTGAGGATGAATTTGTGGCCAACAAGGATGACCAACTAGGTGTATCGCAGCATCCTGAATTTAATTTTTCAGGGCTTGGCGAGCAGCTTAAACAGTTAAAAGTGCATTTTGTGGGCAGTGAGTTTGCAAAGCAGGAGGCTGGCTATTTAGAGGGGGCTATAAACGCCGTAGATAGCGCCTTAGCTAATTTAATAAATACTTAATAATGTTAAAGGCGTGCTTAGCCACGCCTTTGTAAAGCATTAGTTTTCTGATTTAATGACGGTTTCTTCACCTGTGCCAAGCATGGTTGCTAACCAACGCCCTTCGTCACTGGCTTCTAGCGCTATTTTTACAATCATGGTTAACGGCACCGATAACAACATACCCACAGAGCCTAATAGCCAGCCCCAAAATATTAACGATAAAAACACCACTAACGTAGAAAGCCCTAACCCTTTACCCATGTATTTAGGCTCTACAATATTACCCATTACGGTGTTTATAGTTAAATAACCCGCGCCAACAAGCCCTGCCACTAAGGGGCCTTGAGTAATAAGCGCCAGTAACAGTGCTGGCACAGCCGCTATGATTGAACCAATGTTAGGAATGTAATTAAGCATAAATGCCAATACACCCCAAAGTACAAAGTAATCAACATCGAGTATCCACAAGTAAAAACCAGCAATTACACCGGTGGCTAAACTTACTAGGGTTTTAATGGCCAAATAAGAGTTGATAGAGTCTAAAAAGCGGTCAATTTGCTTAATTTTGCTGTCGGGGTCGTCTAGTGCTAAATGAATTTTTTTGCCAAGTATGGGCCCTTCAAACAGCATAAAAACAACCGTTAAAATAATTAAAAACATATTGGCCATTACGCTACCTAAGCCGGTTAACATATTGGTGGCAACATCAACCATTTTACCGGGGTCGAACATAGACAAAATTTGTTCTTTATTAATTAAAATATTGTATTGCGAGGCCATATCAACCAGCCATACAAATTCTTCTTTTAACTGTGCTTTGTATTCAGGTAACTGCTTTGAAAAGTCATTAACCGACTGCCCCACTAAACCGCCTAAGCTAACACCTAAGCCCATAATAATAAGCACCACAAGCACCACCGCTATGCCTTTTGGAATACGGTAGCGAGCAAAAAAATTAATGAGTGGGCTACAAATAATGGCGATGAATGCTGCCAAAATAAACGGAATAACAATAGCACTTGCGGCTTTAATGCCCGCTAATACAATGACCAACGCTGCAAAAATAATTAAGCTTTTATTTACCCCAGTTAAACTTGCCAATACTCTTATCCTATTGCTGTTATTTGGCTTCAGTGTAAGGCAAAAGCTAATAGAATGAAATATTTATGGGTGATCATAATAATCAATGGTACGTATAAATTTGCAAATCGTTGAGCTGGGGAGTATAAATTTTAAACATCCCGCTTTATTTATAATTTTGGAGTTGCAATGCATATATTTTTTACAGGCGCCACGGGCTTGATTGGTAGGCACCTTTGCCCTTTCTTGTTGCACCACCACGACATTACGGTACTAAGTAGAAATCCAACCAAAGCTAAAGTGTTGTTAGGCCACAGAGTAAATGCTGTTAGCAGCTTAGACGATGTCGATTTAAATACGGTCGATATTGTCATTAATTTAGCCGGCGAACCTATCGTTAATAAACGCTGGAGTGATAAACAAAAAGCAAAAATACGTGATAGCCGAATTATTATTACCCAAGCCATAAGTGATGCAATTAATCAGTGTCATACACCACCACATACGTTTATTTCAGGCAGTGCAATAGGCTATTATGGTCGCCAAGGTAAAACCCAAGTTGATGAAAACAACACAGAACCGCACGATGAATTTAGTCACCAACTTTGTAAGGATTGGGAACTCGCTGCATTAAAAGCTGAGTCTGACGATACCCGTGTTTGCTTACTTCGCACAGGTATTGTACTGGCTAAAAAAGGCGGCGCACTTGGAAAAATGTTGCCTGCATTTAAGCTTTGTTTAGGCGGGCCAATTGGCAATGGCGAGCAAGGTATGTCGTGGATCCACATTGATGACATGGTGCAGCTCATTTTATTTTTGATTCGTAATCAAGATATCTCTGGTGCTGTAAATGCCACTGCCCCGCATCCGGTGAGCAATAAACAATTTAGCCAATCATTGGGCAAAGCATTGTCACGCCCTGCCTTTATGCCCATGCCTGCAGCTGTGCTCAATGTTTTAATGGGAGAAATGTCAGATCTACTCACAACCGGCCAATTTGTGGTGCCTAAAAAAGCATTAGAAAATAATTACCGTTTTCACTTTTCTGAAATCGATGCCGCATTAAAAAGTTTAGTTTAACGACTGGTCTTAAAGGGTTAAGTTTGTAGCGAGGGAGTATAAAGTTAATACTTTTTACTCCCTTGCTATTTTAGTGTTACTACCTAATAATGAGTTAAGTGTTATTTCTTATTCAGCTAAAAGAGCAACTAAAACATGCTTCATTTACCCACATTAATTAGCCTCTGTTTTATTCTTAACTTGTTTATTGCAGTGTTCTTTTTTTCTGTGTATTCATATAAAAAACAACCTAGCTTTTTATTTTTTGCTACTGCCTGCTGCTCTTTTATAACTGCTATTGCCCTAATTGGTTTGAGAGGGGTGATTGACTATCCACTTTTAACTTACTTTTTTGCTTACCTGTTTATTATTTTAACCCCACTCCTGCTTATTTTAGGGTTAATACCACAAAGTACGGTGCCTGCAGTAAAGCTAACGCCTTTATATTATGCCTGTGCTATATGTTGCACATTGCTACTTGCTGTGTATCTCATTGATGCGGGGCAAATTATTACCAGTATCATTACTGCCGTACTATTTAGCTACGCGGCCTATTTAATGATTAAAACCCCCAGTGTTGCTAAAGTACAGCAACGACTACTAATTGCCTGCTTTTCACTACACAGTGTAATAATGCTGTTGCAAGTTGTACTCCTTGTTTTACCCTACTTTAGCCAAATTAGTCAGGCGAACTTAGCCGCAGGGTTACAACTATTATTGGTCTCGCATTTATTTTTAACCACAGCCAGTGCGTTAATTCTGCCGTTTATTGCTTTTGCCAATGAAGAATCAAAACTAATAAACTTAGCGAATCACGATCCGCTCACACAATTATTAAACAGGCGAGGCTTTTTCCGCCTATGTAAAAAAATAACCCACACTGCACCGCTTAACAGCAGAGTGTCGTTAATTATGCTCGACATCGATCTTTTTAAACAAGTGAACGACCAATATGGTCATGAAACTGGCGACGAAGCAATAAAGTGGATTGCACAACATATTAACGAATTGTTTTTTGAAGCAGGCATTACCGCTCGAATTGGCGGAGAAGAGTTTGCTATTTTCCTTAACCAAAAAAATCTTACTCAAGCTAGGCAGTTAGCCCAAAAGCTATGCAGAAGTATTGATCAATATCCCTTTTATTTTAACGGTAATAGTATTGCACTGTCTGTTAGTGCTGGAGTAAGTAGCGCACTTATTCGCGATTTAAATATGCAAGAGCTGCTATTACAAGCTGATAAACGCCTATACCTTGCTAAAGAAACGGGCCGAAATAAAGTTGTTACTCATGATGAAAAAAGCGCACTCATGAATAGCCCCTCTGCCATTATTTAATTTAGGGATAAAAAAGCGAGGTCAAACCTGACCCCGCTTTATAATCAAACCAATTAATTTTATTACTTACTGATCCAAGGCGTTACTTTAACTACCTCGTTTATATCAGCCAATACTTTGGTGTCGTTTTGCCAGCTGTCTGTTACTTCAAAATAACATACTGATTCTTCGCATGTTATGCGCTCATCATCAAATTGTTTAGGCGCGTTAAAAGTAACAACCACCCCTTTTTGCTCAGGCAGTAAAAACCACATTAGTTTGCTAACAAAAAAGCCCGACAAGTCTGTTAAAAGCGCTTCAAGCTCATTATTAATGGTTAATAATGATTGCTTTGAAAAGGTTAGCCCTTCTAGCTCGTTGGCCTCTATTTGAAGCTTTAACTGACAATCATGAACCGGATTTTTAGGCTGAACCACAATCACCGCTTTGTCAGTATCAAGCTGCTTATCATACGGTAATAACAGTTGCGCTTTGTCAGTGTAATTAAGCGGGTACTCATTTTTTTCAGTTAAAATAGTCCCGCTTTTGATACTACATACTTCGTTAGTACCAATATCGCTAATATAAAAGTTTACGCGGGCGTACTGAAAATCGCCTTTGTTTACTACTTTTAAACGGTCGTAAAAACCGTCATACGACATAACAAACTCTTTAGCATAGGTGTTATTTGCCGCTATTGCTAAAAAGCAGGTCGCTATAGTCGTAACTAATTTTAATACTGGTTTATTCATCAAAGTACGCTCGGTTTTGATTGATCATCGTATTTAGCTCTTCAATATACGCTTCACCACGCTCTGAGTAGGACATCAGCCCAAGGGTTAGCTTAGTCGCCTTAATTGGCTTTTGCTGTGCGCGTAAATCTTCACGTATACTGCGTAATTGTTTATAAGCCTTATGCGTATTAATATTTCTAAAATATGACGTTACAGCAGCGCGAACCGATTTAAATGCAGCCACTTCATGCTCGGCTTCATTATTACGTCTTCTTGGCACCATGCCACAGCCTTTTTTGTAGCACCATTGGCCAAAAAAGTTTAAGCCTATTCGGGCAAAGCGTGAGGTACCCCATGCCGACTCATTAGCAGCTTGCATTAGGGCAAGTTCTTTAGGAATAATATCTACACGGCGCAGCGCTTGAGTTAGTGTAAGCGTGTCTAAGGTTTCAGGTAAGCGGTATAATTTAAGTATTTTTTTAATATCGCTCGCTTGTTTTTTACTTAACGGCTCGTCGTGTTCTAGCATCATGCGCGCAATTTCAATGTTTGCACGTTGCTGTAAAATCTTTTTGTTTTCGGCTTCTACATGGGGCTTAATGAAGTTAAAAAACGCATGCTTTTTCTCTTTTACATCGGTGTATTCTGAGAATTTTGGCAACTTAACATTATGCAATGGTTTTTCTTTCTTCTTTTCTTTTTTAATGTCGTCAGCACGTGTTTGTTCATCTGAAACAAACTCATCAGTTTGTATAAATGGATGAGTAAGTGCCCAAATAACAAGGGCGGCTAACAACAACTGAAAAATAGTTTTTAACATGTATTATCTCAATTAAACTCTAAGTTATGTATGGTGTAGTCACATACATACGAACACTCATTATACCTAAGCCACTTTATAAACGCGAATACCGAACAACTGAATAAAATTCATACGCCTATTGTGAGTTATTTATAATATACTAAGCGTTAAAGTCGTAGATATAGAGATAGGTTGTGACATGGATAAACAGTGGCAAAATAGAATAATTGAACAATATAAGCACCGCCCAAACGATAACCGCTCTCCTTGGCAAATAGACCGCTCTCGAATTATTCATGCTGCAGCATTTAGACGCCTTCAAGCCAAAACTCAAATAATGGGTATTGGTTTAAATGACTTTTATCGCACACGTCTTACCCATTCTTTAGAAGTATCGCAAATAGGCACGGGCATATTACGTCACTTAAAAGCCCTGCACCCTCGTTTTGAACATTTTCCATCAACCGGATTACTCGAAACCTTATGTTTAGCGCACGACATCGGCCATCCGCCCTTTGGGCACGGCGGAGAAATTGCGCTTAACTACATGATGCGTGATCATGGCGGGTTTGAAGGTAACGCACAAACACTACGAATAGTTGCCAAACTAGAGCCTTACAGTAATGGCTATGGCATGAACTTAACAAGGCGCACATTATTAGGGTTTATAAAGTACCCTGGTTTTATCAATCAGTTGTGGTACAACATTCCCAAAGTAGATAAACAACGCGCGTTTATAAAAGCCGACGACTGGCGACCTGCTAAAGGTATTTACAATGACGATGCACCTATATTTAATTGGATCATTGAACCACTGAGTCAAAATGATAAAGCATTATTAACCAGCCAAAATATTGTAGATTCATACCGAGCTAAAACACGCTATAAATCTCTCGATAGTGCCATTATGGAACTGGCTGATGACATTGCCTATGCCGTACACGATCTTGAAGATGCCATAGCCACCGATGTGTTAAGCCTAGACGATTGGTTAACCCATGCATTGCCGCACTTACAAGCACTCAACTATGATTGGTTAAATACGCTACTTAAATCACTTACAGAGCGATTATTTTCAAAACACGAACATGAGCGTAAAGATGCCATTGGTGAATTAGTAAATACCTTTATTATTCATATTCATTTAGACATACAAAACGATGCCTTTGAATGCCCTATTTTAAAGCACACCGCTAAATTAGATCAGCAATACGAAAGCGTATTACAAATACTTAAACATTTTGTATTTCAACGCTTGATACGCGACCCACAAATGCAACAAATAGAATTTAAAGGGCAGAACCTGCTTATTGAACTGTTTACCGCATTTGCCAGCGATCCAATGCGGTTATTACCCGAAACCACGCAAGCACTTTACCTAGAAGCCGAAAAACACCATCAAGGCATGCGAATTATTTGTGACTACTTAAGCGGTATGAGTGACGAATACGCTTATAAAACTTATCAACGGTTGTTCTCTCCCATACAATAAAGTAGTGAGCATAAAAAAAAACCGAGTCACTTAAGTAACTCGGCTTTTCGTTAGCTTATAAAGTCACATTAAAGTGATTTAATGCCCATGTTGTAAAGCGTAAAACCGTACATGTCGGCATAAAGGTCAATAATTTTACTGGTTGGCGTACCCGCACCGTGGCCTGCATTGGTTTCAATACGAATAAGCGTTGGATTAGTACCCGCTTGGTTCGCTTGAAGCTCTGCTGCAAATTTAAATGAATGCGACGGTACAACGCGGTCATCATGATCGCCTGTAGTGATCATAGTCGCCGGATATTCAACCCCTGCTTTTACATTATGAATTGGCGAGTAGCCTTTTAAGTAATCAAACATTTCTTTACTTTGGTCGCTAGTACCGTAATCGTATGCCCAACCAGCGCCAGCAGTAAAGGTATGATAACGAAGCATATCCAGTACACCTACCGCAGGTAACGCCACTTGAAATAAGTCAGGTCGCTGGGTCATTACGGCACCGACTAATAACCCGCCGTTTGAACCACCTCGCAGTGCTAGGCGCTTTTTAGAGGTGTATTTTTTATCTTGTAAGTATTGTGCGGCAGCAATAAAGTCGTCAAATACGTTTTGCTTTTGCAATTGCGTACCTGCTTTATGCCACTCTTTACCATACTCACCGCCACCACGAATGTTTGCCACTGCGTATACGCCGCCTTGCTCAAGCCAAGCCGCTGTTGTAGAGCTAAAGCGAGGTGTTAAGCTTATATTAAAGCCACCATAGCCATATAAAATAGTTGGGTTGCTACCGTCTAATTTAATATCACTTTTGTAAGTAATAATCATCGGTACTTTAGTGCCATCTTTAGAGGTATAAAATACTTGCTCAGAGGTGTAGTTGTCGCTATTAAAATCAATCCCTGACTTACGATATACTTTAGACTCACCACTTTGTACGTCAAAACTGTAAGTCGTCCCAGGTGTTTTGTAGTTAGTAAATGAGTAATAAAGCGTAGTTTGCTCTTTTTTACCGCCAAAACCACCCGCCGTACCAACGCCTGGTAAACTTATATCACGGATCAATTCGCCCTGCTTGTTATACTGCTTCACTTTAGAAATAGCATCAACCATGTAGTTGGCAAAGAATGTGTTACCGCCAAGCGTTACATTGAGTACGTTTACAGTTTCTGGAATAAAGTCTTGCCAGTTTTCAGGTTGCGGGTTGCTTGCATCAACCGTCACTACTTTTTTATTTGGAGCATTTAAGTTAGTAACCAAAAATAGCTTGCTACCTTCGTTATCAATCACGCTGGTATCAGAGTCGGTATTACCCACTACGGTAACAAACTCGCTATCTGGCTTAGTTAAATCTTTAATAAATAACTTATTGCCTGAGGTCGATACGCTAGCACTAATAAACAAATAACGGCCATCTTTGGTCGCTTTAGCGCCTACATAACGGTGTTTTTGCTCAGCGGTATCGCCAAATACTAGCGTATCCTCGCTTTGGGCTTGGCCTAATTTATGGTAGTACACTTTATGTTGATCAGTTTTTGCAGAAAGCTCACTGCCTTCTGGTTTGTCGTAGCTTGAATAATAAAAACCATCATTTGCCAACCAACTTACGCCACTAAATTTAACATCAACCAGTGCTTGCTCTACTTGCTCTTTGGTTTCGGTGTCTATAACAATGATTTTACGCCAATCACTGCCACCTTCCGATATTTGGTATGCTAACAATGAGCCATCTTCTGAAAATGATAAGCCCGACATTGAAGTGGTACCATCTTCACTAAAGGTATTAGGATCTAAGAAAATCTCAGCCTCGCCGCCGTCTTTACTGCGATATAAAACATACTGATTTTGCAGGCCATCATTTTTATAAAAATAGGTGTAGTCACCTTCGGTAAACGGCGCGCTGATTTTTTCGTAGTTCATTAACTTTTCAAGGCGCTGTTTTAACGTATCTCTGTACGGTATCTGCTCTAAATATGAAAAGGTTAGGTTGTTTTGTGTTTTAACCCATTGAGCCGTTTCATCACTCATATCATCTTCTAACCAACGATACGGATCAGCCACAGTTTCACCAAAGTAGCTATCAACCACGGTGCCTTTTTTAGTTTCAGGGTAATCTAGAGAGTTAACTGCTTTCATTGCTGTTTTTACTTCATTTTGAGTGGTGTTTTCTGCAGGTTGTGAACAACCCGCAAGTGCGATTACAACCGCACAGGTCAGTGTTTTTTTAAGCATTACTTTACCATTATTTTATTTATAGTCAGTCTAAACTATTAACTTTCACCGCTTTTGTCTATTAAGATGCGTTAAACGTCATTTATCGCTGTTAACCTGCGCTTAGTTACGCTTAAATACATTAATGAACAACGTTTAAACACCAATAGGCTAAGTAATGACAGACACTCAATCCTTTTCCAGCTTTAAACGCTTTTACCCTTATTACTTAAAAGAGCATCGTAATCAAACCTGTCGTAGATTGCACTTTATAGGCAGTAGTTTAGTACTGTTACTGACAGGCTATGCGTTTTTTAGCTCACAACTTATATTGTTATGGTTATTACCAGTGATTGGTTATGGCTTTGCGTGGGTTGGACATTTCTTTTTTGAAAAAAACCGCCCTGCTACATTTAAGCACCCGTTGTATAGTTTATGGGGCGATTGGGTAATGTTTAAAGATATACTCACAGGTAAAATCAAATGGTAAATGGCGACTTACGCTACAAGCTACTCAAATACTCCACCTGCCACTGTAAATAAATTGTAGATTGAATGTAATTCAATTGACCTTGGTTGTAAAAATGGTCTACCTTGACAACAGAAATTTCAATTAGTTCATTAATAATTGAATTACCTGTAGAGCATTGAATGAGGGAAACTAATCATGCAACTAAAACAGCTATTTACAGCAAAAAAAACCATAACACTCAGTGTTGCCGCAGCACTACTTGGATCGTGGTCGGTAAATGCCGCACAGCAAGAAACACAAGCAGAAGAAAATATTGAACAAATTAGTGTAATTGGCTCTCGCCGACTCGGCCGCACAGTTGAAGACAGCCCAGTTCCGATTGATATCATTAGCGGCGATGCCCTAAAAAGTTCAGGTCAAACTGAAACCAATGCACTACTGAGCACCTTATTACCAAGCTTTAATTTCCCTCAGCCATCAATCACCGATGGCAGCGACCATGTGCGCCCCGCTCAACTGCGTGGCTTAGCACCTGATCACACCTTAGTGCTCGTAAATGGTAAACGTCGCCATAGTAATGCACTGCTTAATTTAAATGGTTCAACCGGTCGTGGGTCATCATCGGTTGATTTAAACGCTATTCCAGCCAATGCCATTGAGCGAATAGAAGTATTGCGCGATGGTGCCGCTGCGCAATATGGCTCAGACGCCATTGCCGGTGTGATTAATATTGTCCTTAAAAGTAATAGCAGTGGCGGCAGCCTAGGTGCTGTATATGGAGCAAACATCACCGAAATGCAGGGTGTGCCTCAACTAGAATCCGTTTCTGAAGATGCCAATGGCAACTTAGCCTTTAATGAAGGCAGCGACCGTTCGCTGACCGACGGCCAAACCTTAACCCTGCAAGGTAATATGGGGTTTGAATTGGGCGATAACGGCTTTTTAAGTATTTCTACTGAATATCGCGACCGTAGCTCAACGAATCGCTCTGATTATGACCAGCGCGAAAATTACGCCCGCCTACCTGATGGCTCTCTTGATCCGCGTGAGTTCACATGGGATCGTTACAATCATAACTTTGGCAATGGCACCGTTGAAGACTTCGCGCTGTTTTATAATGCCGGTTATCAATTAACTAACGATGCCGAGCTTTACTCGTTTGGCTCTTACAGCAAGCGTGAAGGCGAAGGCGGAGGTTTTTATCGTCGCGCACAAGACAGCCGTAACGTAACAGATATTTATCCTGATGGCTTTTTACCGGTGATCACCTCAGATATTGACGATTTTTCGTTAGCACTTGGCGTAAAAGGTTTTGCTAATGAATGGAATTACGACGCTTCTGCTGTATACGGCCAAGATGCCTTTAACTTTGGTGTTATTGATAGCTTAAACACCTCATATGGACCTAGCAGTCAAACCAGTTTTGATGCCGGTACACTTACCTACGATCAGCTGACTATTAACCTTGATTTTAGCCGCGAGATTGATGCTGACTTTTTAGCTAGCGGAATTAACGTCGCAGTGGGTGCTGAGTATCGTCGTGAAGGCTACGAAATTCAGGCAGGCGAAGAAGCCTCATACGCACAAGGCACTTTTGGCCCTGGTGGCGCAGTAACCGACCCAGTTAATGGCCCATTTGGCTCTGCAGGTTCGCAAGTATTCCCAGGTTTCACACCTGAGTCTGCGGGTGATAACAGCCGCCATAATGTTAGCCTTTACGTTGATTTAGAAGCCTTTATTACAGATAACTGGAACGTTGCCGTCGCAGCGCGTTATGAAGACTACTCTGACTTTGGCGATACGCTTAATGGTAAAATTGCCACCCGTTATACGCTAACAGAAGATTTAGCATTACGCGGCTCTGTATCAACCGGCTTTAGAGCGCCCTCTCTGCAACAGCAATATTTTACTTCAGTGGCCACCGTGTTTGTTGATGGTATTCCAACACAAACAGGGACGTTTGCCCCAAGCAGTGATGTAGCCGTTGCATTGGGATCACCGGGCTTAGATGCAGAAGAAGCCACCAACTACGGGGTAGGTTTTACCTGGTCAACCGACTTTAATTTCAGCTTATCTGTGGATTATTACCAAATATTAATTGATGACCGTATTGTGTTATCAAATAACCTGTCGGGTGCAGGTGTAGCAAGCTTACTTGAGGGCACTGGAGCTAACCAAGGGCGGTTTTTCTTAAACGCGATTGATAGCAAAACCCGTGGCGTTGATGTGGTTGCCTCTTACAACCTAATGACCGAAAACTACGGTGATGTAGCGTTTAATTTAGGCTATAACTACGGCAAAAACGAAGTGACTAATATTATTGCCCCACCCGCTGAGCTACAAAGTGTAGGTGTTGAACAAGATAATTTGTTCTCGGGTAATGAACTGCGTCGTTTTGAAGTAAGTACCCCGCGTAATAAATACAACCTAAGCGCTACATGGACACTAAACGAATGGCGTACCACACTTCGCAGCACTCGCTATGGTGAAACACAAGACCCATCAGAAATTCCAGAGCGTAACGAAGTGCTCAAGCCAAAGTGGATCACCGACTTAGATGTTGCCTATGCACTTAATAACAACATTACTCTGAGCTTAGGCGCGAATAATGTGTTTGATGTATACCCAGATCCAACGCGTGATTTAGTGAGCGATGTAACCACTTTCTCTCGTTTGTTCTCTTACTCGGGCTTTTCGCCATTTGGTTTTAATGGCCGCTATGTTTACGGCAAAGTTGAAATGAAATTTTAAGCTGCAGCTAAAAACAAAAAGCCACACTATTTAGTGTGGCTTTTTAATAGATTAGGGTCTGTTGATCTTTCAAGGTTAAATTTGCAGCAGTCTGTTTGGTATTTAGGCAAGGCAGAGCCTATGTGGTGTGGTTATTCCCCATAAATAGGCGATAACGCAGCATCAATGCCAAACAGGCGCTGCCCGAAGGGTTCTGCCTAGGGACGATTTACTCTTTGTTGCTCGGTTTTTACTTAGCCCACTAGGTTACAAACCTCGCGCCGCGATTAAACCGCCCCTAGTTTGAACAAATTTTAATCCGCAAAGGTCAACAGACCCTAGAACCCGATTAGATTTTAGTTAACCAACCGTGTGTATCTTCACTTTTACCCCATTGAATATCGTTCAATGCTTGACGTAAACGTGCTGTTGTTGGTCCTGGTTCACCATTACCCACTTTGTATTCTTTATCGTTATGGATAAACGTACCTACTGGTGTTAATACTGCTGCAGTGCCTGAAAGTGCTGCCTCTGTACCTGGTTTTGCTGCACGCTCTAAAAGCTCAGTTACGGTAAAGTTACGCTCGCTTACCGTCATTCCTAAATCTTTCGCAATGGTTAAAATACTATTACGAGTAACACCATGTAAAAAGGTGCTGTCGAGTGCTTTAGTAATGATTTCGTTGCCATCAATTAATATGAAGTTGGCCGCACCGGTTTCTTGTACATCGCCGCCTGGGCAAAATAAAATTTGGTCGGCTTTATATTTAGTGCGCGCTGCTGATATTGGGCCTAATGCACTGGCGTAGTTGCCACCACTTTTAATCATACCCATATGCGGGGCACAGCGCATGCCGTCTTCTTCTAATAAAACACGTAGCGCGGTAGCACCACCTGAAAAGTAGTCACCCACTGGCGATAATAACGTATAAAGCAATGAACTCATTGAAGGCGCAGCCGCTTTGCCAATGGCAGCTTCAGTACCAATGTGGGTTGGGCGAATATACATAGAACCAGGAGGAAGCGGCGTTTCATCGGCGTATTCACGAACAATATCGATGATCATTGTTTTTAGCATCTCGCCATCAACCGCTGGTAAACTTAATAATTCAGAACTTTGCTGCATACGCGCAATATTTGCATCCATTCTAAAAATATTTACCGAACCATCTTCATGGCGAAAGGCTTTTAAACCTTCAAAACATGTACTTGAATAATGAAGAACGTGTGCACCTGCATGCAACTCAAGCTTATCGCAAGGAACAATTGAGCTTTCGCCCCACTGATTGTCAGAAAACTTAGCTTGAATCATCTGCGGCATAAACACAGTACCAAATGCGGCCATTTTTATTCTCTCTTGTGTGGTCTATTTTTCTCCATTGTATGACAACCCGCTACTATTTAACCATAGCAAAACAGGCTGTTTTTAAATTAATTAGACGAATTTTTTGCATGTACTGATGATTATTTAATCAAAAAAGCACTTGCTAACTCTTTAATGCAATAATCAGCTAACAATTTAAGGTTAGCTGATTATTTAATGCATACATTATAGTAGCGGCTATTTTATTAACCTCTATTTAAATGAATAACGAAATATACGTTTTAACACCGAGGTATATTGGTGAAAAAAACCGCCGGTGTTGTATGCAATGCCCTGCTTTTGTAAAGCAGCTTGCACTTGTGGTGCTATTTCTTGGTAGCGTGACGATGGCAAGTCTGGAAATAAATGGTGTTCAATTTGAAAACTTAAATGCCCCGTTAAAATATGAAACCAACGCGCCCCTTTAATGTTTGACGACCCAAGCGCTTGGCGATAATACCACTGACCTTGGCTTTCGTTTTCACAATCTTGCTCGTAAAAGGTATGCGTTTGCTCGGTAAAATGGCCACAAAAAATAATGGTTGATGTCCATAAATTACGAATTAGGTTCGCCAATAAGTTACCGCTTAGCACCCATAAAAACAGAGGCCCCGCTAAAAGTGGAAACAGCACATAGTCTTTAATTAATTGGCGCGCCCCTTTACTAAAAAAGCGTTTTTTTAACGTACTATGCGCTACAGCCCCTTTGCGGTTTGGCTTCTTTTTACCTATAAACACACGCTCACCCGCCAGCTCATGGTACGACACGCCCCACTGAAATAGCACACTTAAATTTAAATAGGTAATAAACTGCCAAGTATTTTTTAAACGCCATTTAAAGTCATTACTTAATCTTAATAAGCCATAACCAAAATCGCGGTCTTTGCCAATAATATTAGTGTAAGTATGGTGCTCAAAATTGTGTACTCGGTTCCAACTTTGGCCGTCGCAGGCTATATCCCACTCGTAGCTTTTAGAGTTAAGCTGTTTGTCGTTCATCCAATCGTATTGACCATGCATTACATTGTGGCCAATTTCCATGTTGTCGAGAATTTTAGCCAAAGCCAGTAATAACACACCCGCCACCCAAAGTAAGGGCTGAATAAAACCAAGCATTAATAAAATGCGCCCACCTATCTCGCACAGTCGCTGCTTGCGGACAATAGAGCGTATATAATTAGCATCCTTTTGCCCTACTTTGGCAAGCGTCGACATTTTTATGCCATCTAAATCTTCGGCTAATTGTTGATAATTTATGGTTGTCATAGCTGTAACTCCAAATCACTGACCGCTTGGCTAACACACAGTTGAATTAACTGCTCGCCGTTATCTGATAACTCACCGGTTTTTAAATTGCGCACCACGCCCGTTTTTTTAATGCACTGGCATTGATGACAAATACCAATCCCACACCCTCGCTGCACAGGTAGTTTTTTTGCCTCAAACTGAGTTAACAACACCTCATTCGCTGCTACGTCGTGGTGATCATTATTAATTTTTACAGTAAATTGACTGTCATCATTTAAGCTTGGCAATGCAAGGCCAAAGGCTTCTTGGTAATAGGTTAAATGATGCTGGTTTGCAAAATGTGCAATTTTTTGCATAAACGCTGCTGGCCCACAGCAGTAAATATCAGGATTGTCACCGATGTTTATATGCGTAGTTAATTGCGGGCTCTTATCACGAGTGAGTAACAAGTAAGAAAAATGCACATAACGCTCTGCTAATGCGGCAAGTTCTTCAACGCATTGGTGCTCATTAGCTTTTGCAAAATACAGTAATTTAATGGTGTGTTGAGTATTTGCTAATTGCTGGCTAAGCATTGCTAGCATAGGTGTAATACCCGAGCCACCAGCAACAAAGGTGCTGGCTTTATGCCAGCTTTTAAATACAAAGTCGCCACTTGGCGCAGAAATATTACACCACGACTGCGCTTTTAATGCGTTTTGCAACTGAGCTGTAAAACGTCCTTGCTCATTGGTTTTAATTAAAACTCGCAGCAATCCGGTTGTTTTGTATTGCGCGGGGCTGCAAGCAAGCGTAAATACACGGGTAAGTAAACGCCCGTTGAGCTCAAGCGTTAAACTAATATGCTGGCCCGCAATATGGGCGCGCCACTGTTTATTGGGTTTAAGCGTTACACTTAAAAACTGACCACTCAACGCGTGTACATCAACAATTTGCGCACGAAAAAAGCCGGCTCGCCATGCAGGTTTAACGACCTGTATTAAAGGCTCTATGTAAGCGGCAAAGCTTTGATGGTGTAAAAACCATTTTGAAAATTGGTCTAATACCGAAGTTAACATGGTGATTAATTCTCTACTTAAATCGACTACCCATCACTTTGTGTTAAGCGAATTCACGCAAACACATGTGCTGGGCTTTAAATATTTGAGCATACACGTGTAAGCTCAACTTTCAGCGCACAAGTGTACGCTCGAATTTTTAAATTTCAACCCCAATAGAGTAATTATTCAATTTTTTTAAAGCGGTATTTAATTCCTATACCCGCAAAGTTAGTTAAACACCTTAGGGACATAAACAAGCTCATAAAGCCTATAAACCAACATTAAAGCGGTTGAATAGTGTGCAATTTCATTCATCCCAAATACTTAACACTGTGATTAATAGCGTGCTAAGGTAGTTAAAATTTAGTTAATTTTGGAAGCCATTATGAACAAAGTAACAACGCGTAAAAAATTTTCTACACTCGCCACAGCCAGTTGTGTATTGGCATTTTCGGCGCTTACCAGCCTTAGTGCTCATGCAGTTGATTTTAAAGAACTGGATAAATTAGCGCTTAATGTAAAACCGGTCACTGTTGCCCAAGGGATTTCTATTCCCTGGGCTATTGAGGCTCTGCCAAACGGTGATTTATTAATAACCGAGCGCAGTGGCACCCTATATTTATTGCGTAAAAATACCACCAGCTTAACTAAAATTTTTGGGCTACCTAAAATTGATGCCAACGGCCAAGGCGGCCTACTTGATTTAGAGCTGCATCCTGATTTTGCTAATAATCAATGGCTGTATATCACTTACTCAAGCAGTGAAGGTGACGGTGCTGGCAGTAACACCGCACTTATGCGCGCAAAACTAAGTAACGATCGCAGCCAATTGCGCGAGCCACAACAATTATACAAAGGCGAGCATAACTCTAAAAAAGGCCAGCACTACGGCAGCCGCATTGTGTTTGATAACCAAAACTATGTGTATTTTTCGATTGGCGATCGCGGCTCGCGAGATATTAACCCACAAGATTTAAGCCGCGATGGTGGTAAAATTTATCGTTTACACGACGATGGTAAAATTCCAACCGACAACCCATTTGTAAACCAAAAAGACGCAAAATCAGCGATTTGGTCCTACGGGCATCGTAATCCACAAGGGATGTGGTTCGATGGTGAAAATAATGTATTTTGGGCACACGAACACGGCCCCCGTGGCGGCGATGAGCTTAATATGATTAAACCTAAAACTAACTACGGCTGGCCAGTGGTAAGCTATGGTATTAACTACAGTGGCACCTCGTTTACCGATTTAACCGAAAAATCAGGCATGCAAGCACCCACATTACAATGGACACCCTCTATTGCTCCTTCAGACATGCTGCTCGTAAAAGGTGACAAATATCCTGAGCTTAAAGGAAAATTTTTACTCGCTTCAATGAAATACGCGTTTATTAGCGTACTTGAAATAGCAGATGGCAATGTCGTTAAACAAAGTAAATTACTGGAAGGCATTGGTCGTATTCGCAGTCTAGCACAAAGTGATGATGGCACTATTTACTTAGGATTGGACGGCCAAGGCATTATGCGCCTTGACCCACAATAATCTTTTAATACGCTAATTACAGTAACAGCAAACTTTTTGCGTCTTCACTGCGTATTGTTACTGTAATTAGCTAATAAACAACGAGGGTGTTGATGTTTTCATTTTTAAAGCCAGATCCAATCAAAAAATTACGTAAAGAATACGACGCAAAATTAGAACAAGGCATGCAAGCGCAAAGAAAAGGCGATATAAAAAGCTACGCTATGTTAACCGACGAGGCTGAAAAAATTTGGAATGAAATAGAAGCGCTCGAAGCCAAAAAAGCCCAGTAAACATTTAACCAAATGAGTTTAAACCTATCCCCCGCATTAACAGTGCGGGGTTTGTATTTCCCAGACTAAATAACTTCGATAAACATTTATCCAACTAAGTAAAGTTAGATACACTTCTTATAAGTTCACTTTGCATTTCCCCCATCACGTTATTACAGCCCTATTGTTACGACACTCAAAAGCCATTTTATTTCTCGCATAATCAGTTGTTTACATTAAAGTTAATTAGTGGAATTATTAACCAATAATTACTTTCCTCTGTTTGAGGGATATCCACTTTTAGGTCACGGGGTATTTATGGAATTTAAGCAAGCACAAAAAGACATGGATCTCGCCTATTTTGGTGGCGCAACAGGTGTTGTTATTTCTGGGTTAGTTTGGTGTTTTGCTGGTTTAATTGCAGTACTGTATTCAACTAAAGCGAGTATGCTTACCCTGTTTATTGGTGGTATGTTTATACACCCGCTGGCTATGTTGCTATCAAAAGTACTTAAGCGCCCTGGACAACATGACTCCACAAACCCATTAGGCAAACTTGCTTTAGAAAGTACCGTTATTTTATTTGTTGGTTTTTTCCTCGCCTTCTATGTTTCTAAGCTGCATCTGCAATGGTTTTATCCAATAATGCTGTTGGCAATGGGTGTGCGTTATTTAATTTTTAATACTTTATATGGTGCAAAAGTTTATTGGCTTTTAGGTGCTGTGCTTATGCTAGCGGGAGTAGTTTGTATATTATTAAATGCTAACTTCGTCATTGGTGCTTTTGTTGGCGGCATAACAGAAGTTATATTTTCTATTGTGATCTTCAATAAATCAAAAGAGTCAGCAGTAAAAGCCTCGTAGCGAATTGTTATCTAAAAGGAAAGTTACAGATAAAGATACTCTTAGCTTAACACTATGCATCATTAACTTTAACGTCTCCATTATTTAAAAAATAGAAGTACACTGTCAGCACAAATTTAACTTAAATTTTTGCTAACAGTCCACTAATTCTCAGGCTATTTATATTCTACCTTGGCGGTTAAGCGATTAAATAAACTAGGGAAAAACCGTTTTATAAACGGTGCCCAGCCACTTAACCCTTGGCCAACCACTACTTCGTCTTTTTTATTGTAAATTGCGGTGATCATTTTCGATGCGGCTACATTTACATTCATACCATTTTCTATTGAAGGCTCAGGTTTGTTTTGTGCCTCTCCTTGCCCGTTCAATGAATTATGGGCAATCGCTGTTTTAATTGAGCCAGGGCAAATAGTTAAGCAATGTATATTGTGCTGCGCGACTTCGGCGCGTAAGCAATCCATAAAGCCTACTACAGCGTATTTACTGCCTGAATAACCCGTTCTAAACTTAGAGCCCACTTTGCCTGCCACGCTACTAATAGCCACTACAGAACCACTTTTTCGCGCCACCATTGAAGGTAGCACTGCTTTAGTGAGGGCAATTAAACCAAAGTAATTTACTTCCATGAGTTGGCGGTACACTTTAAAGTCATTTTCTAAAAATAAACTACGCTGTGATACGCCACCATTATTTATTAAAATATCAATTGGGCCTAAGCTATCTATTTGCGCTGATACATCCTGCAGTACAGTTTCGGGCTTTGATAAATCAAGGGGAAAAACACGATGCCCCTCGCCTTTTAACTCGTCTTTTACTTGGTTGAGTTTATCGATATTTCGCGCTGATAAAATAACCTTCGCACCTTGCTCTGCAAATTGTTTTGCAAGCTCTTCACCAATACCTGATGATGCACCGGTGATCCACACTGTTTTATTATTATAATCCATGGTTTACCTTATAGTCTTTGACTGATTATGCTTTAGTTGGGCCTGCTATTTCATTAACTTGCTGTTCTAAATTTTTATAAAAACCCATTAAAAATAACAGCTCTGCGGTGACATACAAAGGGCCAATAATTAAACCCACTAAATCATCAACAAAGGCGGGCTTTTTGCCTTCAAAATAATGACCAATAAACTGTAACACCCAGCCAAATACAAACACACCCACACCAATCGTCAGCCAAGATGTAAAGGGCATTGCGGCGATAGGCTGCGCTGCCACTAACAATAAAGTAAAAATGATGCCCATGATTAAACCTAGCGAAAAGCTCAGCATAAAATAGTAAACCACACTGGCAAGGACAAAAAGCTGCGCCCCATCGACATTAAAACTCCCTAGAGGAATTTCAACACGCGCTAGTAAGCACAATGCCGCAAATACAATCAGTGGAATACCAAAAAAGTGAGTTAATACGTTACGCTTTGAACGATGATACAAGCCATACTGGCCAAGTTGTTGTTGTAGAGTTTTCATCGGTTGATCCCGTTGTTATTTTTATAAGCAAAGTTCACCTTATAAAAAAGTGCGCACAATAACAACAAATACCGATGGTTATAAATTAAAAGGCTAACTAATGGCTCTATAATTGGGTATTGATGTAAACTATTTGAAATAAATGTTTAACTGTTGGCCTTTGTAATATAAGGAAATCATCATGTTATTAAAAGCCCTAGCCATAGGCTTATTACTTGCTTTAGGCGAGATAATTAATGGCAACATTCGGGTGCGAGTTCTGCATCGATTATATGGGCAACGACGCGCTAAAACACTTAGTTTACTCTCAGGCATCGCCATTATTTTTGCTATAACTTGGTTAGCCCTGCCATGGGTTGCCCCTACAAATTACCTAGATTGTTTTAAATTAGGCTTAATGTGGCTAATAATAATGCTTAGTTTAGATATTTTTGTGGGTAGGTATTTATTTAAATATAAGTGGCAGAGAATTTTTGATGACTTTAATCTCTTTAAAGGCAACTTGCTTAGTGTAGGCATGTTGATACTTTTTATATGCCCAAGCTTGGTTTTTTGGTTGCAGATGAAAGTTATGGTTTAGATCACTGCTCTAAAAGCGCAGCGTCTCTTCGCTCTCTTTGTGTATTAATCACTTAAAAATAATTTAAACTGATAGAAATGAATGAGGATAAAATGAGCAGGAAAAAATAAATTTATTTCAGCCGCTTACTCTAAAGTCGCAGCGTCTCTTCGCCCTCTTTGTAAATTGATCATAAAAAACAGTATGAGCTGAGAGAATTGAATGAGAAGCCATAAAAAATATGCTTTAGATCACTGCTCTAAAAGCGCAGCGTCTCATTGCCCTCTTTGTGCATAATTCTTAAAATCTATTTAAAATCAGAAGTAAATGAGCTTGCAACGTGTCGTTATCTAAGCTAACGCGGTTACAAGCTTGCCTTTTTCATGCGTAGGTTGCATGGCCATTCGATCAGTGCCTTTTTCGTATTCTTGCTCCAGCATTTTTTGTAACTCTGCAAGCTGCTCTTTAATGGTGTCTATATCAGCACCTTGCTCTTGAAGTTTTTCTGCCAATGCTTCGATTGCTGCTTTTAACTCAGCAATTTTTTCTTTATCAACTCCTAATCGTTGATAGATAAGCGCCTCTTGCGCATTTTCTAAAAAGCTTTTGTCTTGTGGCTTAGCGCTTGCGATTTGCGTTTGTTCGCTATCGCTGGTTTTAGCTGTTGCCGCAGGGCCAGAAGTTGCCGCTACTTCGTCAGCTTTTGCCGGTTTATTTATTGTACTAACATAAGTATTGTATTGATTTTTAAAGGTTATTGATGTCATCAGCTCAAATCCATTTTTGCGTTAAAATATCTATCTTTAACTATTTTCACTTAGATACTTGTATGTGAATGACTACAGCAACTTTAATACCAACTTATATTTGTTATTCGCTTCGCTTTAACTCTTTATTTTAAATTAAGCCCATTTAGCTCATTACGCACCCATTGCTTATCGAGATATTGCTCTAAATTCAGCTGGGCAAATTTTAAAAAGCTGCGCGCAGCATGAGAAATATGCCTGTCTGTGCGCACTACAAAATACCAATGGCTGGCTAAGCAGGTGTCGGTTACATTGAGCACTTTAAAACTGTTATCGCCTTTAGGTAATACATGATGGGAAAGCACCGCAATCCCCATTCCCGAGGAAACAGCAACCCGTATGGCTTCGTTACTGGCCATTTGCACACTATCACTAAGGACTAAACCACGGCTTTGTAATTCGCTTTCAAAAAGCATACGCGTAGCAGAGCCTGGCTCTCTTAATAAAAATCGATATGGCATTAAATCAGCTAATGTTAATGCTTTTACATCGGCAAGCGGATGATCAAGCGGCACAATAAAAACTAAGGGGTTATGTAAAAAACGCGCGGCTTGGGCATGTTCAAGTGATGGTGGGTGGCTAAACACATAAATGTCGTCTTCTCCACGCTCAAAACGCGCTAACACTGCAGAGCGGTTGCCAATTTCCAATGGCAGCTCTACATGGGGATGGGCATTACTGTAAGGCCCAAGTAACTTAGGCAAAATATATTGTGCAGTGTTTACCATGGCAATTTTACAGCGCCCGCGCTCCCCGCCTTTAAGCTCGGCTAAATAGTCTTGGTAATCATCAAAGTGCCCAAACACTTGCTCACAAGTTCTAAATAATTGTAAGCCAGCCTCGGTAACCTGTAATTTTTGCTGTTGCATAACAATTAAAGGCTCATTAACGGCTTCTTGTAAGCGCTTAATTTGCAAAGAAACGGTAGGCTGGGTTAAATGCAATTGCCGAGCTGTTTCGCTAATGGAGCCGGTTTTAACTACACTCATAAAGACTTCGAGTAGCCTAAATGATAGTTGCCTTATGTTCATTACTCACCTCATAGATTTTTATCTATAAGATACTATCATTCATTTTATTATTCACTATACAAAGATAGGCTTACAATAGCGCCGCTTAACAAATTGAGTAACTAATAACAAAAAGGAGAACAGTGTGCCTGATATCGTCGTAATGTTTTTTATTTTAGGATTAGTGGCGGGGATTTTACGTTCTGATTTAGCGATACCTAAAGCCACTTATGACACGCTAAGTCTATTGTTAATGCTCACCATAGGGTTAAAAGGTGGCATGGTGCTGCATGGAAATTTAAGCTGGCAGCTTCTTCCTGAAATGGCCTCGGTTATGTTACTCGGTGGCCTTATTCCCCTCACTCTTTACCCTATTTTAAAATATGTTGTTAGACTCAGTGTGGCTAATAGCGCCAGTATTGCCGCGCATTATGGCTCGGTAAGCGCAGGTACCTTTGCAGTTGCATTGGCTTATGCAGAGTCAGCTAAATTAGAGGTAGGTGCTGAGGTTACACTGTATTTAGTGATGCTCGAATTACCTGCCATTATTGTCGGTTTAATGCTGTATCGTAAACTCGATAAACAACATAGCCAAAGTAATACACTGTCACTCAAAGCGCTTTGGCACGAAACACTCACTAACAAAAGCGTGATTTTATTGGTAGGCGGTGTGATCATCGGAATGATGTATGGCACACAGCAAGGCAGTCAAGTAACCAGTCTTTTAACCAGTAGTTTTAAAGTAGTACTGGCATTGTTTTTACTTGAAATGGGTTTAGTGGCTGCGCAAACTCTGCGCCCATTTCCTTGGCAGCATTGGAGACTCGCTGCATTTGCTATTATTACTCCGCTATTTTTAGGTGCTATCGGCGTGGCTGTAGGCACACTATTAAAATTAGAATTAGGTTCGGTAGTGATACTCGGTAGCTTAGTGGCTAGTGCGTCTTATATTGCAGCCCCTGCGGCAATTAAAGCAGCCGTTCCCAAGGCTGATATTGGCCTAGCTATGCTCAGCTCTTTAGGGGTAACGTTTCCGTTTAATGTGATTGTTGGTATTGGTTTGTACCATAAGCTTGCGCTTGCCATGCACTAAAATAAACACCAATAAAGCCCAACATGGGCTTTTATTTTTTAACTATGCCCCACCATTACTAAGTTATTACCCTCTTTAAAAACTCAACAAATATAAAACAAAAACGCTAACTTATTTCTACAATCAGATTGCAATTAAGCGATTAGTTTACGTAAAAAAACATTTTAAAAATTATTTTGATTGAGCAATTAAAAAACACTTTACTTGGTATAAAAAGCAGCATAAATTCGCAGCCAAATTAATCTGCTTCAAATAATCGCGCCACTATCACACCTAAATCAGCAATTATTTAAACCCTTTTTATCGGAATAATCTAATGGTGGAACTTGCCGCTAATAGTAAATCAAATAATCCTTTAGCCCCTGTTATTGGTTTATCTTTTTTTGCTATTGCTTCGGGCTTTTTAATGAGCCTGATCCCGTTATCACTGAGTGCTTTTAAGTTAAGTATTGATCTTGCGCCTTGGCTTGCCAGCGTCTTTTATTTTGGTTTACTTATTGGCGCGCTGTGTATTGAGCGTGTGGTAGTAAAAATTGGCCACCGTATGGCATTTATCGCATTTTTAATGTTGCTGATCATCAGTGTTATTGCACAGATCATTTCCCCTACAGCCACAATGTGGTTAATTGCTCGCTTTGTTGCTGGTATTGCTGTTGCGGGAGTATTTGTAGTGGTTGAGTCGTGGTTGTTAATGGCGAATACACCTAAGGCGCGAGCTAAACGCTTAGGTTTATATATGACCTCTTTATATGGTGGCAGCGCTGTGGGGCAATTAGCAATCACACCGCTTGGCACTGAAGGTGCCGTACCGTATTTATTTGTCGTGGCCCTTTTGGCGTTGGCTATTTTAGCTCCATTATTAATTACAAAAGGCCAACCTAATGCTCAGCAATTACAAAAGCTGCCACTTAAAGAGTTAAAAACTCTCAGCCGCCCTGCTATTTTAGGCTGTTTAGTATCAGGATTATTACTAGGCCCTATTTACGGGTTATTACCAGTTTATATAGCCGCGCAAACTGATCAAGCCCAATATACCGGCTTACTTATGGCGGTGATTATTTTAGGTGGCATGCTGGTGCAACCTTTAGTGAGTTATTTATCAACCCGTATTATAAAAAGCTTACTTATGGCTATTTTTTGTTTTGTTGGTGCTGCCAGCGTAATGGGAATATTAAACGCACATAGCTTTGGCGGATTAGTTGTAAGTTACTTTGTATTAGGTGCGTGTAGTTTTGCACTTTATCCGATTGCAATTACTTTAGCGTGCGACTCCTTACCTATGGCAAAAATAGTGTCAGCAACTGAAATAATGCTGCTCAGCTACAGTGTCGGCTCTGTATTAGGCCCGTTGTTGGCAACGCATTTTTCTGATGCAAGCCATGGTGTGCTTATTTATTTAGGTGGTTGTTTAATTACCACCTGTATTTATATGCTCATAAAAAGTATGAAAAAAATACCCACAGGTAACACCCCTGTTGCAGGTTAACTAACGCGATAAACCGCTTAAGCTTATTCGTTTGCCACTAAGCGGTTTATACCTGCGCTACCACTTTAATAGCTATGTTTTTTAACTCTTTTAGCTCAATTTGATACTCGTTTATGAGCTCGTCAACAAAACAGCTGCGGTTGTTGTCATCACTTATGATAAACACCTTGTGTTTGGCACGAGTGAGCGCCACATAAAATAAGCGTCGCTCTTCGCTATGGGCATACAAATCTTTAGCGGGTAAGAGAGCTTCTAACATTGCAGGCGATGGCTTAGTGCTCGGAAATCCAAATTGCCCGCCATGCATACCTAATATAACTACATAATCGGCTTCTTTACCCTTTGAACCATGAAAGGTATCACACTCAATTTGTAATGAAGAAAAGGTGTGCTGCAAGGCGTTAATATCGGCTTTAGTAGGTAACTGAAAGCGATAGCGTGCCAGTAAATACACAACAGCGGGCTTATTTTTGTTGATAGTGTCGAGTAAATGGGCAAGTGCCCCATTATTTAGCTCAGCTATTTTTGTATTTTTGCTTGAGACAACATTCGCTGTTTTTAATACGCTAATAGCGGGCTTTGTCACTTGTGATAACGAGTTAATTTGCTTAGCTAACTGGGCAGGGCTTTTCATGATAAAACATGAAGCAACCTCACTAATTTTATTATTAAAACGAAACGTAACATCCAGTATGGTTTGTGTGGTAAAACCAAAATGTGCGGCAAATTCTGTGGTCAGGCGCATATCAGCACCACTAAAACGGTAAATAGCTTGCCAGTCATCCCCTACTACAAACAATGAGCTTCTAGGCTTACTATCGCGCAGCGCTTTAACCAGCGCCGCACGCGTAGGCGATATATCTTGAAATTCATCAACCATGATATAACGCCAAGGTGATATAAACTTTCCTGTATTAACATAATCGAGGGCTTTGAGGATCATATCGTCAAAGTCTATTTCACCTTGAGTATGTAAATAATGGTTATAGTTGGCTAATAATGGCTTTAATAATTTCCAAGCCTGCTGTATCTGCTTTGAATCGTTCTCAAGCGTTATATTTGCTGTTTTATACACGCTAATTAATTGACTAAATAAAGTCGCTAATTTGGTTAAATAACCGCCAGCTTTTATCTCTTTTAGAAGCGCTATATGATTAGGCTTTGCAGTGCTTAATTCAAACCCACTTTTAACGTCATTAAGATTGTTATTTATATAGTTTACCAATGCTTTAGCATACTGTGGCTTAGCATTAGCAAGCGATTCAAAACACCCTTCAACCCATTTTATTTTAGCTTTTTCGTTTTCAGCAAGTTTAGATATTTTAGGCGTTTTTCTCTCAACCTCACTAATAATTGTTAAACCTAAGCTGTGAAAAGTAGCGGTTTTTATAGCCTGTGTATTCAGCTTAGCTTTAATACGTTCGTCCATTTCACTGGCAGCTTGCTTACCATAGGCGAGTAATAAAATATCATCGTAATTAGCTTGCTCACTGTTAACTAAATAGCCCGCTCGCGCAACCATTACACTGGTTTTACCTGTGCCGGCACCGGCTAATACGAGGTTATTATCGTCATCGATGATGCATGCCCGTCTTTGCTTTTCAGTAAGTGGGTTTGCTTCAACGTTATCGAAAAAACCAGCATAACGCTGCAACTGGGTTTGTGTGTATTTATGCTGTAAAAAGCGAGTTAATGAATCGCTCCACTGACTATATTGTTCGAGCAGTTTTATTTGCGTGCTAACAACTGCCAATGCCTCACTCTTTTTTATCCAAGGTAACCAGCGGTTGTATTGTTGTTTAACGCGCTGTTTTATATCTGCCACATAGGATTGACGCAAAAATTGATGATGTGCAAATTGGTTAATATTTTCTAGCAGCTCATTTAATGGTTCAATATTATTATTGACCCATAGCTGATCCGTCTTGGCTTTAAGTATTCGGTGACTGCCATAAGCCCTCATCCACACTCGATACTGCCCAGACTGTGTTGAAAAACGTAGTGTTTGTCCAAGCACCCCATATTCATAACAAATAGGCGAGGTTAAATCGCACCAATTCAGTGTATCTGTGTGCTTTTTGTTGTTAATGACTAAACCTTGTTGATTAATATCAACAGCGAGGTGTGGGGTAAACAGGCGGCCAAATACGCTGGGGAAAATAGAATTCATTAACAGCAGAATTCCTTTATAAAAATGAACCAATTAACGCTATTTTAAGGTAATACGCGCTGTAAGGATAATAAATCTGGCGGTAAAATTTTCAACGCGTTAAAGTAGAACAAAAAACAACCAATCAATTTATCCATTTCCTTGGCATAACTCCCTATTGTGACTAATATTTACTCTACATACAGTGATTTAACAAGGATTGAAACATGCGAATTAACTCAATTAGAACCAAAGTTATTTTACCTATTGCTTTTTTAGCACTGATCCTTGCAGGTTTACTTATTTCAATTGCATCAATTACTTACATACAAGACAACGCGATGAAAAGGCAAACCGAAACCTTTTTTGAAGCCGTTACCGTTATTTTAAATGCTGACAGAGACATATACCAAGCACGTATTGCACTGGAAAATCTACTCAGTGCCACAGGCGATAATGAGACCAATAAAGCAGAGTTTTTAGAAAACGCTGAACAAGTCAAAGACCGCTTCAACAAATACTTAACGTACTTAAAAGATGAACAAGCACTATTGTCAAAACATGACTCTTTTTCTCGTTTTGAGCCTTTATACAATCAATGGCTAGACCACAGTAAAACGTTAATGGATTCCAGTCACTCACAAAGTAAAATGCAAAGTGATTTGAATCAAACTGAATCTGAATTTTTACAAATACGAGAAATGATGGATCAAGCAGGTGAAGAGCTTCGCATCCATACCAATAAACAGCAGCAAGATAAAGTCGGCTCAGAATTATTAAGTCGCTATGTAGAAGCAATGGCCGAGGTGCTCAATGCAGATAGAGATATATACCAAGCTCGACTAGCAAAACAAAAAATTGTAAACCAACATGGCGAATTGGCACAAAACCAAAAACTATTTGAAGAAAATGCAGCTCAGGTTATTCGTCGTTTTAATAGTTACCGCAGCTACTTAATTGATGAGCCACAACTGACACAAAAATACGCTAATTTTGATCAACTTTATCAACAGTGGTACGAGAAAGGAAAAGCGTTAGTTTACTCAAGTTCGGCTAATCAAATAGCCTTAATTGATGATAATTTAGCGCAAGCAGATAAAAGCTTTAATGAATTGAGAGAAATACTTGATATAGCGGGCGAAGAAGCGCGAACCTATGCCCGAAAAGTAAAACATGAAGTGCAAGCTAGCATTCAACTTTTTGAAAAAATTGTGTTTGTTATCATTATTATTGCCTTTATTGTTGCTTTAGCTGTGGGTTATTACATCCCTAAAAAACTCACCGACAATATAAATAATATTACTCTACGAATCCAAGAAATTGCCGCTGGTGATGGTGATTTAACGCAAAGAATTAATACTACATCACATGACGAGCTCGGTGAGCTGAGTAATGAGTTTGATAACTTTTTAGCGCACCTGCAGCAAATAATAAAAAACATTCAGCAGCAATCCATTCAACTAGGTACTGTGACCGGCGATCTTAATAATGTCTCTGATACCGCGATGGACGTGACCCAGCAACTTGCTAATGCGTCTGACTCTATTGTAAGCGCTGGTCATGAAATGGATATGGCAAACCAGCAAATGGCTGAGCTGGCTAAAAATACCGCCCACGAAGCTGATATTTCTAGCGAGCAGGTACAGCAAGGAGTTCAAGCCATTGATGTATCGAGTCAAGCAATTGAAGATTTAATCAATGATATTCAATCGGCTTTATCAAATTCTATTGAATTAGAAAGCAGCTCAACCGATATTACGTCTGTACTTGAGGTCATTAGAAATATTGCCGAACAAACTAACTTATTAGCGTTAAATGCCGCGATTGAGGCTGCCAGAGCTGGCGAGCAAGGCCGAGGGTTTGCCGTTGTCGCTGATGAGGTTAGAACGTTGGCTACTCGCACACAACAAAGCACCGATGAAATAGATACGATGATCCAACGCTTAAATAACAATGTAAAAGCGTCATCATATTCTATTAAAAACAGTCAAACAAATGCTAATGCCACACTCAGTAATTTTGATGCCGTTATTAGTATTTTTAGCAACCTAACTCACGCCTTTGAAAAAGTGCAGCAAATGTCGGCCGAAACCGCACAAGCAACACAAGAACAATCTCATGTAGCAAACGAGATTAATAGAAATTTGGTATCGTTAAAAGAACAGTCAGCACAAATGAAACAAATCTCTGAGCAAACAACACTGCAGTCAAAAAATGTATCAGCGCTTTACAAGCAAATGAAATCGCAGGTAGATAGCTTTAAAGTATAGTGCTGTAAGTTTGTAAAGCAATGGCGCAGTGTTTACTGCGCCGTTAAGATAAACCCAACTAAGCCGAATAGCCTAGGCTAGTGTATCAATAATAATTATTTCACACTCTGTTGTTGCAGTTAGCGTGATAAAATCAGCATGAGTGACCTCAGCACCATCCCCTTTGTTCATGGTAATTACACTGTTTTTGTCATCTACAGTAAATGCACCAACAGATGCAAGTACATAAGCTTGATGATCAATACGCTGAGTGATGGTGGTACCTTTTGCAATCTTTCCACCATAAATGCGTGCTTGTTGATTGATAAATAAGGTGTTACCCGCATCTTCTGCATAACCCGACACTAAAAGCGTAAGCTCGTTAGCTACGTCGGTCGGAAATTTTTTACTTTCCCAACGCGGCGGCACATCTTGTTTATTACTTTGAATCCAAATTTGATAAAAAGTAAGTGGCTCATTGGTACGATTATACTCAGAATGCACAATACCTCTGCCTGCACTCATTACCTGCACTTCACCTTGCTCGGTTATGCCTTTATTACCCATACTATCTTGATGAGTAATGGCACCACTGCGTATGAAACTAATAATTTCCATATTTTTGTGTGGATGCGCTCCAAATCCCATTTCAGGTGCAACCCAATCATCATTAACAACGCGTAGTGTACCAAAGCCCATACGTGCCGGATTATAGTAATGTGCAAAACTAAAATGATGTTTAGATTTAAGCCAACCGTGATCGGCACTGCCTAAACTATTCTTTGGATAATGATTGATCATGGTCTTTCCTCAAAAAGAATAAACATTAATTAATATGGACGTTCACGGTCGTGTGGAGCATCAAAATGATGCTTTGCACCCAGCGGTACTATTTGTGTTGGATTAATCGTTAAGTGGCTTACATAGTAATGCACCTTTGTGTACTCTAAATCGACTGTTTGTTTAACACCCGGTACTTGGTACAGCTCGTTAACGTAATTGCTAATATGGTGAAACTCGCTTAATTTTTGACGGTTACACTTAAAATGCCCGTGATACACCGCATCAAAGCGAATAAGGGTTGTAAATAAACGCCAATCAGCTTCTGTAATAACATCACCAACGAGATAGCGCTGCTTAGCTAAACGCGCTTCTAGCCAGTCTAAACTATCAAATAGTGCGGTGTAAGCCTCGTTGTAAGCTTCTTGTGTAGTAGCAAAACCGGCTTTATATACGCCGTTATTAATGGTGTTATAGACACGGTTATTCAGGGCTTCGATTTCTTCACGAAGTGGCTCTGGATAATAATCATCAGTATTGCCAGTGAGCTCATTAAACGCACTATTAAGCATACGAATGATCTCTATTGATTCATTATTTACAATAGTTTGCGTTTTTTTATCCCATAAAATCGGCACAGTAACCCGCCCTTCATAACTAGGATCGGCTTTTAAATACAATTGATAGGCGTAATCTAAGTTATAAAGTGGATCGCCCTGCTCGCCAAATTCCCAGCCGTTTTCCATCATGGGCGCTTCAACAATACTCATAGAAATAATGTCTTCGAGCTGCTTTAATTTACGAAAAATAATCGTTCTGTGCGCCCATGGGCACGCCAGCGATACATATAAATGATAACGCCCCGCCTCAGGGGTAAATTTGCTTTGTGGCGCTGATGAAATAGTATCCCTAAAACGGCTGTCTTGGCGTACAAATTTACCGTCGCTTTTTTCGGTGTCGTACCATTTATCGACCCATTCACCGTTAACAAGTAATCCCATGTCCGTCTCCTAAGTATGTAGAATGTGCCAACCTTACGTAGATTGGCAGCTTAAAGTTCAATCAGTTATGTGATCAGCTTATTGGTTTAATTTGTTATGAATTTTTCCATCAAGGGATAGCTTTCCAGCCCCTTGAATAAATAAGGCCAAGGTAATTGCCAACAACGATAAACCAAACTCGTAACCGTTGTTGCTCATAAATAAGCCGTTATCTATATGTACGGTAAAAATAGCAACCACCATAGTGATAGCCAGTACAAAACTCGCAGGACGCACCAGCAAACCAACGATGAGTAGTAATCCACCAAAAAATTCAGCGCCACCCGCCATTAATGCCATTAAATAGCCCGGTGCTAAGCCAATCGACTCCATCCATTGCCCTGTGCCTTCCAAGCCATAGCCACCAAACCACGCAAACAGTTTTTGTGCCCCATGAGCACTAAACACTAATCCTGCAATAAGCCTTAATGGTAGTGTTGCAAAAGACTGTTCAGTTTTTGTGATGGTAGCTGTGATATTTTTAATCGTCATAATGTTTACCTGTATTGTTTCTGTTGATTATGCAGCTATTGTATAAGTTGAATTAAAATTAAATAACTCCTATTATTTGCTTTATATGTTCAAATATTTTGAACAGTTAATATTTGGTATGATGATGAATACACCCCCTATTAGCATAGAAGCTTTGCTGGTATTAGACGCCATTGAGCATCGTGGCAGTTATGCAGCCGCTGCAGAACAACTTAATAAAGTGCCATCAGCCCTGTCGTATATTGTTAATAAACTTGAAGAGCAATTAAATGTAACTTTATTTCAGCGCCAAGGTCGGCGAGCAGTTTTAACCCCCGCAGGTAAACATTTACTGAGCGAGGGGCGTAAAGTGCTCAATGCTATAAATAATTTATCGGAGCAAACACAAACCATAGCTAATGGCTGGGAGCCTAGAATACGGATTGCTTGTGACTCAATTATTGACGTAACTAATGTTTTTGCTGCTTTGCAACAATTTTTAATTGAACATAAAAGCATTGAAATTGATGTAAAAGAAGAGGTCATGAGCGGTACATGGGAGGCGTTAATAGAAGACAATGTTGACTTAGTAATTGGTGCACCCGCCCCCGTGCCTGCTCAAAAAGGGATCAGAGCAGTGAAAATAACGGATATTCAAAATGTACTTGTGGTTCACCCATCCCACCCTTTAGCAAAAGAGCAAAAACCCATCAAGCCTAGTGATCTTGGTCAATACACCACAGTGATAGTTCATGACTCTGCAAAACAAAGTATTCCGTGGTCAGCTAATTTAATCGAAGGTAGTCAACGTTTTTATGTAAGCTCCGTAAAACAAAAAATTACCGCTATTTTATCGGGAATCGGGATTGGTTATTTACCAGTAAACCTTATTGCTGAACAAATTAAAGCTAAAAAACTTCATGTCGTGGAGCTCATTGAACCACGTCCTATTCAAGACTTATACCTTGCATGGAAAATAACCAACAAAGGTAAAGGATTAAAAAAATTGACTCAACTTTTAATCGACAATAATTTACAGACATGAAATAAGCCAACTACATAAATGCAAAAGCCCATGCTAACTAAATTAGCATGGGCTTTTTTAATCACTAATAGATGTTATAGAGCAAGATCTTGCTTAGCACGTGTTAAGTTGTGCGACACTAACTCGTTACCTGATATTTGCTGTGCTTCGTAAAAGTCAGATAACGCTGCGGTTTCGTTTTTAGCCATTAAACGGCCAACACCGCGGTTACTTAAAGCAAATGAAGTCAGCTCACGTACTTTAAAACGTGGGCCTGTACTTTGCTGTAATAATGTAATTGCTTTTGAACAAATTTCTTCAGCTTGGCTGTAGTTTTTTGATTTTACATTTAATGCGCAACTGTTAAATGCAACTTCGAATTCTTGTGGGGCTGTTGCAGCCTCTTCAATAACCATTAACTTGTAGTCACTTTGATCAGCCATTACAGCAGCTGAGCAAGTTAATAAAGAGCCAAGAGCGATGGTTTTGATAAGTGAGCGTTTCATGATTAGTTTCCTATTTGGTTAGTCGTGCTTGTTGCCGACAACTAAACTTTAGAGTGTTTACTTAATCTCGACAAACGATTAAAAACAAACCAATAAGTGAAAAAAACTAACCTATAGACTTTAGTCTAATTAAACTGAACATATTCGTTTTAATAAAAGCGACAAATAACCGCTCGTTTAACTAGGCTGCAAACCCGGCATGATTATTTACTGATTTAAGTAATCAATAACTTCTTCTTGTAAATCAATATATTCATCTTCAGACATATTTAACTTTTTAAGTATAAACGGTTCAAGGCGCTCCCAATCTTTAATTTTTTCATCACGTAAAATACTATTTACTATGCTTTCAGAGAGCTTTAACACACAAAAACAGAGCTGTTGATTAGGATCGGATGTGTCCTCAAGTAAACTTAAATCATGATGGCGTAGAATAAGCTGGCAAATATCTCTTGGTAAATGCCAACTCGATGCTAAGTAATAGCCGATAATGGCATGATTAGCGCCATAAACACGATCTTCAATATCAACTAAACTTTCTTTACTGCTTCTATTTGAACCATGCAGCACATTGACGTAGTCGTCATATTTAATCGCCATCGGAACTATGCCGCAATCATGAAATAAACCGAGCGTGTATAAGTATTCAACTGGAATTTTATTTTTTACTCGCTGCCCAACAATCATGTTTACATTAGCAATTTCAGACGCGTTATCCCAAAAACGCTCTAAACTAATACAACATGTTTTTTGTAAAAACATTTGCTTTAATTTAAGCGCAGGAATAAGTGCTTCTATGCCATTCCAACCTAAAAACATGATGGCTTGTTTTATGTCAGCAATGCTTCGCACTAAGCCGTAAGCGGGTGAATTAACAATTTTTAAAATAGCAGACGATATGGCCACATCTTTAGCAACTATATCTGCAGCAGCCATTAAAGACGGCTCATTTTGATGTGCTAATCTATCAAGATCATCTAAAATTTGCGGTTTTGGGGGAATAATAAAGTTTTTGTTTACATCAGATAATACCTGCTCATTAACGACAAACATCGATGTCTAGCCTCCAGCTAAGCTATATGGATTATTTAATTAATTCCATTTGAACTTTTATACTAGAAGTTGATTAGAGATTTATCAATTTGTAGGTGCTGAAATTGGTAGGGTAAAAATAATTTTTAAAACCAAAGCAGCACACGCCCGGTATATAGACGTGTGCTTTGAATACTAGCTTATTAGAAGTAATAGCCAATATTAATGTTGAAGCGGCGTTCAGTTTCGCTGCTATCGCCCGCTAATGAACCACCAACAAACGGCATGTTTTTACCATGAACTAAGTCAAAGTATGTAAATAAACCACCTGCAGCGACCGAGAAACCGGTTACGTTCATCCAGGTATCTTTGCTGTTGTCTGATTTGTCGTAAATAGCGCTGTAGTCATTATAAAACTGTAAGTTTGTTACTGCGCCCCATTGCACCGGCACACTGTATGCTACGTTTGCACTCGACATAGTTGCTTCCGCTGCCATGCTATCGTAAAACGAGTAAGCGCCTACAGCAATGCGGTTTACGTTATCAATATCGTAGTTGTATTCGCCATGTTGTAATTGCAAGTTCCAAGGGCCCATATTACTGTTTAAGTGAAGCGCCCATGCGTTATAGTCACCTGCGCGGTCAACACCATCATGCAAGCCACCAGCAAGCGCTGACACACCAATTTCAGTTTTACCACCCTCATGCTCTATGTGGTAGCCGTAACGACCTGAGAACGTATTATACTCGCCAATTGGATTGGTCGGCTCAGCGTAAACACCATCACCAGCTTCTCTAAAACCAACAATATCGTATGAGTAGCGATCGCTGCGGTTATCTACATAACCATCAACACCACCTAATTCATCATTTTTGAAAAAGCCTAAATCAAGCTGCCAGTTATCGGCAATTTTACGCTTAAATAACACCCCTAAATCGTGGTCGTCTTCAAGGCCTACGTAATAGTTAGTGCTGAAAAAGTAGTTATGTGAATTGTAAGGCCAGTTACCAAAAGGAACCTGAGTAATACCTGCTTGAACTTGCCAATCATCAGCAAAATCGTAAGCAGCATAGGCGTATTTAACAGCTGTCATGTAATCAAAAAAACGAATTTCAGCGTTTAGTTTTACATCACCCACATCGCCTGAGAAATTTAGACGAAAAATATCAAAGTTAAAATCGCCGCCGCGATTTTTATTGTCGTCATCATACGAGGTGTGGCTATAGTTGGTTCGAACAGCACCGCCAATTTTAATTCCCTGAGGCTTGTGTTCATGTTTAGCTACTTTAACTTCAGCTATATCTTCTTTCTGTTCAATGGTGCGCTCGATTGTCTTTTCACTTTTTTGCTCTGCTTTTGCAAGTTGCTTTTGCAGCATTTCCACTTGTTTTTGTAAGCTGCTTAATTGCTGCTTTACTTTATCAAGATCTGTATCTGCATGTGCCGGATGTGAAAAAACAACCATAGCCACTGCCAGTGCTAAAGGTTTCATAGGTGTCATAATTTGTCCTTGCTTGCCTTGTTGATGTTATTAACTCGAACTTGGTCAGCGTGAGCTAAGTACCTGCTTGATTTTACATGTTGTTTTACAATGATAACGTATTTTTACAACTCTTCAATTACACCTTGTGATTTTGCGCAACACAACAGCAACACACTAACTACTTTTTAGCAGGGTAAGCATGACAATTAATCATCATTTTAATAAATGAAAGCAGCAGCTTGCAAAATTAAAGCTTAAAAAAATAGTAGGATGATCATGTACCTATTTTTAATGTGTTATTATTTAAAAATCATATTTAAAACAGCCAGTTTGTTGCTACATATATAAATTAAGGATTCTCCAAAAATGAAAAATAACGATAC
Source organism: Pseudoalteromonas sp. MQS005 (assembly GCF_001661605.1). Classification (NCBI taxonomy): domain Bacteria; kingdom Pseudomonadati; phylum Pseudomonadota; class Gammaproteobacteria; order Alteromonadales; family Pseudoalteromonadaceae; genus Pseudoalteromonas; species Pseudoalteromonas sp. MQS005. The sequence continues at coordinate 167,073 of NZ_LYRQ01000002.1, forward strand.
CTTTAACACAATTGCTACGTTAATTTTTAAGCATCTTTATAATAACTTTCCAAGCCCAAGCCAGTTAGATCCTGAACAATTAATTAGCGATGCCTCAGATCATCAAGGTGAGCAAATAAAAGGAACAATTGCGTTTCTTCTTCATGAGGAATATATATTTTCGACGCCCAGCGCCACTTTTTTGCTAACCGAAAAAGGCTTTAGCCACGCTTTGTGTCCTAAGTTTTAAACTCACCACTTACAAAGCGATACCACAAAAAAAGCCCTAGCAATTAAAGCTAGGGCTTTATAATGATTTTTAACGTTTATTTTTTCTCTTTTTCTAAACGCTTCTTAAGGCTCAATGCCGCATCGGCCGCCAGTAAGCGCATAAATTCAGAGCCGTTATTTTGCTCACCCTGCCCTGCACCTATAACAATTTCAGGCACCAAGCGGCTGTTACCTAAGCTATTAAATAAAGCCGTTTGAATTTTAACTTCTGCTTTAAGTGTTTCATCAAATACATACTTAGGATCAAGCGCTGCTGATTTTGCGCGTAAACGTGCTTCAGCTAAAACGTCCATACCTAATGCTTCTAAGCGTTGCTGTTTTAAGATTTCTTCTTGCTCTTTTGCAAGCTCAGCCTTTACTGCAACACGTTGCTGGGCAGAAATAATCGCATTGGCTTTTATTCGCTCTGCATCAATTTGCTCTTTAATTTTTAGCTTTTCAGACTCAGCTCTTTGCTTTGCAATCGCTTGTTCGCCTAATGCCACTTCAGTACGTGCTTGTTGCTCTGCTTTTTTAAGGTTTTGTCTTGCCAGCGCTTCATCAGCAGCCGCTTGTTTTTGCGCCTCTAAACGCGCATTTACTTTATTTTCGTAATCAATATCAATAATACTCGCATCAACGACTGTGATCCCGTAAGAGCCTAAAATAGGCGCATTACGTAGCGGATTACCTTCATCATCCATTTTAATATTAATAGTAACGCGCTGTTGCTTACTTAAGTTACTTAAATCATCTGTTTTATCACGCTCACCGGTACTAATAATTTGCTCAGTAACAAAAATACCATTAGTCAGTTGATCAGAAAAATCCTGGCTTAACTGGCCATTACCACCTGAATAATGTTGTTCAACCGACATCATACGAGCCGACGCTTTTACATTTTCAGTGGTCGCACGCATTAAAAGGTTAGAAATTAGGGTTTCTTGAGAGCCAAATTCTTCATGAGTTTTTAATAAACCACGCAAAGCACCCGATTCACTAGCGGGTACGTTGCCAGGTAATCTAAAGCGGGAAACACCGCGTGCCCCACCGGTCGTGGTATCTAAGAATCGAATAGGAATGAGTGGTACAATGGCACTGGCTGTTGCGCTGCTATCGCCGGTAAAGTTAATTGAAATAACTTTTTTATAGGCTGATGTTGTACCAAATGCTTTTAAGTAAGGGCCTGCTTGATTTATTACCGTTAAATTACCGGTAAAAGCTGACTGATGAACTAGCCGTTCATCGGCTTCATTCCATGAAATAACCTGCGACGTTAATGTTGCAATCACGGCTAACACCACGACAACGGATGTTAGTAAAATCACATTACGACGACCAAAACGTGCCATAAATGAGGTGTTTTTTGCCTCAGCGACTGCTTGTTGTTCGCTATCCATTTTTAGTACTCTCCATGTTTAGTTTCTTTTTAACAAAATACGTAATTTCTTGTTCGCTTAAATGCGCACAAAAACTACCCGATCGATGCAAATCTATAAAAGTTGCAAGGATCTCTTGTTTGCCTTTAATTGTTTTTTCCTGGTTTTCTTGGGTTTGGTTTTTCTCGCTAAGTTGAGCAATGAGTTCATCAATAATGGTGTCTTTATCAAATAACACATTATATTCTTTTGACTTTCTTACTCGGCTCTTACGTATATTGCTGTAAATCACATAAAGCGCCACACACAAAATAATAACAAGCGTACTTAACCCAATAATATAAAAAATCATAACGTCTGCTTATATTAATTGAATAATTAACCCCAACAACAAATGTAACGGCTAGGTCACAGGTGTTAAGCCGATAATTTTACAGAATAACGACCCAAATAACAGAATTAAAACTTGGCTTGTGTATATTTTTGTAAAAATTAAATTAGATAAAAGTTCAATATCAGAAGTCTCAATATCTACAATATTACTTTTAGTGAGTGTTAGTAAAAGTTATTACCTGTATTGGTAACAGCCTATTAGACTCAACAGTGAACATCTTCTGTTCAAACTTTCATATTGAATACTAAGCCATTTATTCTTTTTAAAATGAGCTGATCTCAAAGTGAAAATTGCAATAATTTCCGAGTAAAGTTAAAAAAATTTAAATTTTTTACTGGCGAAGATTAAAATGCGACCTACCCTTAGTATGTAAATTAGGTACTGATTATTTGCTCAAAGTTAAATCATATGGGCATGCAGTTGATCGTTTACGTTACATCAAACCACTTATTAGTGAAAAGGATATAAAGATGAATAAATGTAAATATGCAACATTAATTGCCATTGCCATTTATGGACAACACAGTATTGCTGCTGTGGATGAGCTCACTATTTTACAACACACTCAAGAAGCAAAGAAAACCACAATCGCCAAACACGCTTCTACCCATGTAAAACTTTCTAAGCAATTTGCTATCGAAACTGCGCAAGGACACGTAATTACTCAAACTGTATCGCACCCTAATGCTGATTACATAAAGCTACATTTTAGCCAAGTAGATCTAAATGGTGACGCAAAGTTAGTCGTTAGAAGCGAAGACAACTCAGAGCGATATGAATATAGTAGTAATAATATGGACGCAGCAACAATCGATAGCTTAAACGGGGATGATGGTGTGCATTCATTTTCTTCTATGTCGGTATCAAATGACAGCGTTATCATTGAATATTACCCTGATCCAAAAAACAGTAAGCAGCAACACCAGTTTGGTGTTATTGATAGCTATTATTACGGCACTGAAAGCGCCAATATAAATATCAACCAACAAAATAATCTTGCCCCTTTGTCTACCTGCGGTATTAATGAGCGCAAAGATGTGCAGTGTTGGGCTAATTCCAACCCAACAGAGTTTGACCGCAGCCGCCCGGTAGCACGCTTAGTAATTGGTGGCCGCAGCTTATGTACCGGTTGGCGCGTTGGCAGCGATAATAAGTTATTTACCAATAACCACTGTATAGAGACTGCATCTGAGCTTGCCTCTACAGAAGTGTGGTTTAACTACCAAAATAAAAGTTGTAATGGGACAACCAGAGAAACCATTGTAAAAGTAACGGGTAAAGAGTTTTTTAAAACTGATTACACGTTAGATTATACGCTGTTCAGTGTTAATGACTTTGCCAATATTGAACAGTTTGGCTACTTAGGGCTTGATGTGCGAAACGCAGAGCAAAGTGAACGTATTTATATTCCGCAACATGGTTCAGGTAATCCTAAGGAGCTGTCGATTGAATCGGATCAAGACGCCAATGGTTTGTGCCAAGTTAATGCCCCCTCAACGAATGGGCGTGGAAGTAATACTGATATTGGATACTATTGTGACACTATAGGTGGCTCTTCCGGTTCTCCTGTTGTTGCAGCATCAAGTAATCGTGTTATTGCACTTCATCACTTAGGCGGATGCTACAATAAAGGCGCCAAAATAAGTAAGATTTGGCCCCAAGTCGCAACTTACTTTAATAACACAGTGCCTGTTGGCGATAACGACGGTAATACACCACTGCCACCTACCGCGCGTTTTGAATACAGCTGTGAACAATTACAGTGTAATTTTGATGCAACTGGTTCCAGCTCCGCAGGTACAATCATTAACTACAGTTGGAACTTTGGCGATAATCAAACCGATACAGGCGCAACTGTGATGCATAGTTTTGTCTCTGCGGGTGACTACGACGTTTCTGTTACTGTGAAAGATAGTAACAATAATACAAATACACTAACCCAAACTATTAGTGTTTCCGATGGTTCACCAACAGAAATTGAATTAACTAAAGGCCAAGCATTAACAGGCCAAAGTGCAGCATTAAATCAAGAGACTATTTACTATATTGATGTACCTGCAAATAGCACTAACATTTCAATCGGCATAACAGGTGGTTCGGGTGATGCAGACCTCTACGTTAAGAAAAATACAATACCTACCACAAACGATTACGACTGCCGACCATTTAGAAATGGTAACACTGAAAGCTGTAATATAAGTCAAGGAGAAGGTCGCTATTACGTTATGCTTAAAGCCTATAGCAGCTACAGTAATGTCACTATTATGGCTGATTATGAAAATAGCGCACCACCTACAGATAATGATACTCGTGTATTAACTTCTCGTGCTTATGGATTTCCAGATTTTTGGCAGCGCTATAGTTATGTAGTACCTACAGGCACAACTACTGTAAACATAAAAACATTGGGTGGCGAGGGAAATACTAACCTCTATGTTAGAGCGGATGCAGCGGTAACAAAAACACAATATGATTGCTTATCGAACAACAAAGGCAACAATGAAAGTTGTATCTTAGAGGTGAGTTCAGGCCAGACATTACAAATCGGCTTGTTAGGTGTCACTAATTACGATTGGGTTAAGCTTGTTGCAACTGCAAAATAATTAATATCATTTCCCTAAACAAAGCACTGCAGTAAACCTGCAGTGCTTTTTATTTGGGTTTAATTTACTCTTTTAATGCAGAGCGTATTAAACAACACAATAAGTAAAAAATGGCACCTATTACAAAAAGAACTCATAGTTAGTCGTAATTAAAAAACATAATCCGATCTCGCTATTGAGTGCGTGATAATAGCTTCAAAACTTGTTTAACTACCATTTCTGGCTCATCATTTTGTGGATAGTGGTAACTTTTACTGGTTAGCACTATCTCACCTTGAGGAAAAGCATTAGCCCAGTTTAAATGCAGTTCTCCCCACATTTCACGCCCTTTATCAGTAAAAAATAACACCGATGGATTTTCATATTTTTTAACTGAGGCAATAACCGTCACGGGAATATCTGCTATTTGTGGGTAATCGGGCAAAGGCCGCTTCGACCAAAAGTCTAAATACTGATTCGATATGCCGTTTTTCATATCATCACGTTTTATAGCAGCAATTTCTTTTTCAGCGCGCGGTAAATCAATCTTACGCATAATATCAACATCATGCTCTGAGGCGGGTTCAATTAACATTAACGCTTTAATGTTATCAGGGTAGCTTGCTGCAAATACCCTTGCGATATAAGCACCATAAGAATGCGCCACATAAACTACTGGTTCATCAATTTTTAGTGCTTTAAGCAGTAGTAAAGCCTCAGCAGCATATTCTTCTGAGCTATAGTTTTTCTTTATTTGCGCTGAGCCGCCATTGCCAATTCGAGAATAGCGAATTACTTTTGCATGCTTGATAAGCGAGTTATAAATGGGATCCCAATCACTCAGCCCTGCAGAGCCACCCGCCTCGAGTAAAACAGTGTGTTTACCACTACCCGCTATTTCATATTCAATATCAAAGCCATTTACTTTAACTTTTGCAAGCTCAGCAAACGCAGCGGTAGAGGTGATTAATACCCAAAATAGAGTCGTTTTTATTATTAGTTTCATGTTGTTAAAGCTAATTAGTAGTTAGCTTAAGTTTATAACATTAAGCACTATGTTTATAAATAATTTCTCTATCACATACCCTTAAAAATAAATAATCACGTCAATCACTCTTAAATCCTGTTTTGACTGATAGATTTCCCTATTCAAGCCTATAAACCTCTGTAACCCTATGCCATAATCTAAATAATTCATAAATTTAGTAACTTGGCGGTATATAAACCGTTTCAAGCTAACTTATAGGGTTTTTTAATGGCTTATCAAGAGCAAAACCAAGCAACAATCTACTGGCACGACTACGAGACCTGGGGGGCAAGCCCGCAAAAGGATAAGCCGAGCCAATTTGCAGGTGTGCGCACCGATCTTGATTTAAATATTATTGGCGAGCCGCTTATTGAGTACTGTAAGCCGCAAGCGGATTATTTACCCCATCCTGAAGCGTGTTTAATCACCGGTATTACCCCGCAAGTGGCGATGCAAAAAGGCTTAGTTGAGGCTGAGTTTATTGCTAAAATTCATGCCGAATTTAGCGTGCCCAATACCTGTGTGGCTGGTTATAACAGTATTCGCTTTGATGATGAAGTAAGCCGATATAGCTTTTATCGTAACTTTTACGACCCATATGAGCGTGAATATAAAAACAATAACAGTCGTTGGGATATTATAGATTTAGTGCGTGCCTGCTATGCACTTCGCCCTGAGGGCATTGAGTGGCCATTAAAAGAAGATGGCAGCCCAAGTTTTAAACTTGAGCATTTAACTGTCGCTAATGGTATTGAACATGCCGCTGCGCACGATGCATTAAGTGATGTAACGGCTACCATTGCACTGGCTAAATTAATAAAAGAAAAGCAGCCTAAGCTGTATCACTTCTTTTTTAGTTTGCGTAATAAGAAAGCCCTTGCTGAATTGGTGGACGTGTTTAACATGACCCCATTAGTGCATACCTCGTCGCGTATTCCAGCAACCCAGGGTTGTACCACGTGGGTGGCACCTATGAGCTTTCATCCTGTTAATAAAAACGCAGTTATTTGTTTTGATTTAACCCAAAACCCGCAGGTGTTACTTGATTTAAATGTAGAGCAATTACGCAAGCGTTTATACACCAAACGTATAGATTTAGCAGAGGGTGATTTACCCGTAGGTTTAAAATTGGTGCATTTAAATAAGTGCCCTATTTTAGCACCAGCTAAAACACTACTGCCTGAAAACGCTGCTCGCTTGGGTATTGACCGTGAGCAATGCTTGGCTAATTTAGCCATTTTAAAAGCCAATACTGAGCTTCGCGATAAAGTCACTGAGGTATTTAATGAGCAAGGCGATTACAGCGCCACCACGAACGTGGATTACTTATTATATGATGGGTTTACTAGCCATGCTGATAAAGCTAAATTTGCGATTATTCGTGATGCAAAACCTGAAGACTTGGCAAGTTTAAAGCTTGAATTTGAAGATCCTAAATTTAATACTTTGTTGTTTAGATACCGCGCCCGTAACTGGCCACAAACGCTAAACCAACAAGAGCTTGATCAATGGCGTCAATATTGTCAAAGCAAGTTAATGCATGGCGAAGATCAACCCTCAATCAGCGCACAAGATTTTATGATCACCCTTGAAAACCTAGCGCACGAGCATGACGACAGTGAAAAAAATCTTACAATTTTAAAAGCACTGTATAACTACGCGCAAAGCATGTAATTTGCTTTAGTGTATATAACGCATGAAAAACGCGACCCTTTAGCAAAAAGTGTCGCGTTTTTTGTTACTAGGTAAAAAACCAAAAAACTATCTCAACAAGAGAGGAATAAATGAGAAAACATAAAACCAACATTCATTTTTTATGTGTATCACTTTCTCTAAAAGCGCAGCGCCTCTTAGCCTCTTTGTGAATAATTTACTTTTACCAATTACATTACTTTTTATGCAGTGCTTCAATACGCGCTAGTAAACTTGATGTGTCGTACCTGCCGCCGCCAAGAGCCTGTACATCGGCGTAGTATTGATCGACCGTTGCAGTCATTGGCAGCGTTGCACCATTATTTTTAGCTTCATCAAGGGCAATGCCTAAATCTTTACGCATCCAATCTACAGCAAATCCAAACTCGTACTCGCCTGCCCACATTGTTTTGTAGCGGTTTTCCATTTGCCACGAACCAGCTGCGCCTTTAGAAATGGTTTCTATTACTTTTTCGCCATCAAGCCCTGCTTGTTTAGCAAAATGTAAGCCCTCAGCTAAGCCTTGTACCACACCAGCAATACAAATTTGATTAACCATTTTACATAATTGCCCTGAGCCCACTTCGCCTAAAAGCTGACTAAAACGGCTAAATGCCGCCATGATAGGTTGTGCTTTAGCAAATACCGCTTCGTTGCCACCGGCCATTACGGTTAATACCCCGTTTTCAGCACCTGCTTGACCGCCCGATACTGGCGCATCAATAAAGTCGATATGCTGTAAAGCCGCTTTTGCCGCAACTTCACGCGCTACCTCAGCAGAAGTAGTTGTGTGATCGATTAAAATCGTGTTTTTGTCCATACCAGCTAAAACGCCATCATCGCCGTATACCACTGACCGTAAGTCGTCGTCATTGCCAACACACATAAATACCATATCGGCACCACTTGCAGCTTCACGCGGGGTAGGTGCAAAACTGCCGTTAAAATCTTCAACCCATTTTTGTGCTTTAGCTGCTGTGCGGTTATAAACACATACGCTGTGCCCCGCTTTTGCTAAATGCCCTGCCATTGGGTAACCCATTACGCCTAAACCTATAAATGCAATTTTTACTGACATAAAAATGACCTATTTAACTGATAACTTAGAAACATAAGCTCGATTATGTCAATCGGCCGCTAAAAAAGCGAATGAAAGTCTTTTAAAATTTCCCTCATACGGAAATTAGGTAGGTAATCTATGGATAGTATTTATCAATTTAACGCACCACTTTGTAATAACGATGATTTTTCTTTGAGTCAGTTAAAAGGAAAAACGCTTCTTATTGTTAATACCGCCAGTAAATGTCATTTTTCTGCGCAATTATGCGCGCTAGAAAAGCTATATCAACAATACAAAAACGATGGGTTTACTATTTTAGCCTTTCCGTGTAATCAATTTGATAAAAATGAGCCATTAGAGGGAATGGCCATTAAAGACTATTATCAAAAACATTTTTCAATTAATTTTGAGGTGTTTAATAAGGTCATGGTAAATGGCCCCGATACGCATCCACTATTTAGTTATTTAAAGTCTCATACACGGGGTATTGCACAAAACCGTGCCATAAAATGGAACTTCACTAAGTTTTTAGTTAATGCACAAGGGCAGCTTGTTGCTCGCTATGCACCGCGAACTAAACCGGAGTCATTACATAATGTAATAACAAGCTGCTTAGAATCAGTGCCCGTTATAAAACCGACGACCGCTCGTTTAGGAGTCCGTTCGGCTGCATTAAAATAATCCTGTCGTAATTAAAACAACAAGAGTGAAGCATCTATAGTAAGAATAGTTTATGGTAATAAAATAATTGATTACTTGGAGCTAGTTAATGGATATTGCTTTTTTTAGTGCTCAGAAATATGAGCGCCCTTTTTTTGAGCAAAGTTTAAATGGCTTTTCTAACATCACTATTACTTATTTTGAGCAAAGTTTATCGGCGCAGACGGCAATATTAGCTAAAAACTTTGACGCTGTGTGCGTATTTGTAAACGATACAGTAGATAAAGCAGTGATTGAGCAACTTGCCACATTGGGTGTTAGCGCTATTTTATTACGCTGTGCGGGGTTTAATAACGTTGACTTGCCTGTTGCCAAACAGCATAACCTCAGCGTATTACGCGTACCCGCTTACAGCCCTGAGGCAGTAGCTGAACATTGTGTTGCCCTTATGCTCACCCTCAGCCGTAAAACACACAAAGCTTATAACCGAGTACGCGAAGACAACTTTGATTTAAATGGCTTACTCGGGTTTAACTTACATAACAAGACCATAGGGATTATAGGCTGCGGAAAAATAGGCTTGGCACTGTGTAACATTTTAAATGGTTTTGGCGCTAACGTTTTAGTGTGCGACCCTTTTGCAAAACCAGGCAATTACACTATTACCGATTTAAATACCCTACTTGCCCAAAGCGATATAATTTCACTGCACTGCCCGCTGAGCGAAGATACGCATCATTTAATCGATGACGCTGCATTTAATAAAATGAAAACCGGGGTCATGCTTATTAATACTTCTCGCGGTGCGCTGGTAAACAGCCAAGCCTGTATTAAAGCACTTAAATCACAAAAACTGGGGTATTTAGGGCTTGATGTGTACGAACAAGAATCAGAGCTGTTTTTTAAAAACCACAGTGACGAAATAAATCAAGACGATATATTCTCTCGTTTAGTGAGTTTTAGAAACGTATTAATAACAGGACATCAAGGCTTTTTTACTCAAGAAGCTCTAACCGAAATCGCTAATATAACATTACAAAATGCAAACGAGCTTGCTCAAGGGCAAACGCTAACCAATCAAGTATTGTAATACCAAGTCATTTAAACTGTAAAAAGCGAACTTTCGGGTGACTCCCAATAGCTCGCTTTTTAAAACTGCATTTTTAAATTCGCGTTTAAAAGTTTTTAACCAAACGCTACATTTGCAAATACTAAGGTCATAAGTACAGGACACACAAAGCGAATATATTGTGCAAACCAATAGTGCGGCCCACTACTTGCCTTGTGCAGTTTATTACCACGTTGCCATAGCCAGCCTACCGTTATAAAGTAAAAAAGCCCCATTAACGGCAATTGGTATTGGGTAAATACCATAATCACTAAACCAAATAACCAATCAAAGTTTAAAATAATGGTACTGGCACAAACAAATACAATGGCGCTAACGGCCCATGTAGCTTTGGTTCTATCAACACTGTGGTTTTCTACTAAGAATGCCACCGGAATTTCAGTCGATGAAATGGTTGATGTAACTGAAGCAATCGACATCAATACAAAAAATAATAAGCCAACCAATAAACCAATTTCGCCCATAGTGCCAAATAACTCAGGTAATATGGCAAAAATAAGCTGCCCTTCACCAATTAATTTGCCGTTGCTAAATACTTCAACGCCATTGAACTGTGCCACATATATAGCCGGTATAATTAATAGCCCAGCTAAAAATGCCACGCTGGTATCAAGTAGCGCAACACTTGCGGTTAATTTTGGTAAGTTAGCTCCGGGTTTTAAGTACGAGCCGTAAATCATCATACAGCCTACCCCAAGCGACAACGAAAAGAACGCCTGTCCCATTGCGGCAATAATTAAATCCGGGTCGAGTATTTTACTAAAGTCAGGCACTAAATAGGCAGCAAACCCTTCGCTTGCGCCATCTAACGTTGCAATATAAATAATAAGCCCAATAAGGAGAACAAGTAAAAGCGGCATTAAACGGCGTGACCAGGTTTCTATTCCCGACTTCACCCCTTTTAAAATAATACTGGCGGTTAAAATAAGCATAAGCGGCGTAAAAATAAAATTACGTAACATAGAGTCGCTATGTAAAAACTCACTCAAGCTATGCAAGCCAAAAAAGCTACTTATAGGCTCTATAGCGTAGGAAAGCATCCAACCGGCCACAATAGAGTAAAAACTTAACATAACGATGGCACCGGCAAGGCCAATATAGCCTGCTGCGGCTCCCACTTTAGGGGCGTGATCTTGCCATGCTTGGCTTAGCGCTTTAACAGGATTAGCTTGTGCTTTGTAACCTAAATACAGCTCGGTGTACAAAGCAGGTAACGCCAGCAAAAAAATAACGATAAAGTAAACCAGTAAAAATGCGCCGCCACCATGATTAGCAGCCTGCGTAGGAAAACCCCATATATTACCTAAACCTACCGCTGCACCGGCTGCTGCCAATACAAAACCTAGTCGACTTTGAAAACCATCACGCACTTGTGCCATACACCTACAAATCTGTTATTATTTTAACGAATGCGAATTAAACCATATTTAAGAGCGACTGAGTAATAAAAATGTACTTAGCGCTCACAACAACTAACAACCGCTCACAAACTATCCAGCTTTGGGTAATAAATATGTAATCGGTCGTCATTTATAACGAGCAATGATGAGTGCAACTTACTTTGAAAACCAGCTAAAAGTCACGCCCGCTTTCGCAAATAACAGCCATTGCATTGCGCTGCTTAACGCGACCACCCTCAATGTGGGTGAATTTGATTTACCCCACTATTTAAGCCCTTTTGAGCTCAATGTTATTAATCGGCGTAAAAACCCACAAGCTAAACAAGAATATTTAGCCACACGTTTAGTGCTTAAATACCTAGTAAAAACCGCTTGTTCTTCTTATGCATCATTAAAGCTGTGTGATATTAGTTCTGAATTTAACCCCGATAACAGTAAATTAGAGTTACATATTAAAAATACAACAGACGTGATCAGTTGCTGCATTTCTCATTCTCATGGTTTTGTAGGTGCAGCGTTAAATGTAGCATCAACTCAATTTGGCTTTGATATTGAAAAAATTAGTTTAAAGCGCCCTTTTAATAAACTCGCTAAACACTTCTACCATCCAGCCGAAGTGAGCTTAATAACCGATACAGATAACATAACAACTCAAGCACATCATTTTTTTAGGATTTGGACATTAAAAGAAGCGCTGGCTAAAGCCACCAGCCGCCCTATTGCTCAGCTATTAAGCCCTAATGTGTTTAACGAACTTAATAACGCCCAGCTCACAGCCTGCAGCAATTCAGTGATTGGAGCACATAACGACATGTTTGATATTAGCGTTGTGGCAAAAAAAAGCACCGACTGGCGGTGCTCAATAATAACTATTAACGATTTACGCAGCGCAATCACTTTCTAGTAATCGACTATGAATCGCTTGAACCACAGCATCAGACTCGCTTTGCTCAACTAAAAAGCACAAGTTATGTTTACTTGCACCATGGCAAATGAGTCTAATATTAAAGTCACTTAATACTTTCATTAAATTCATTTCATGTTGGCGCAAAACAATTTCAGAGCCAATTAACGCTACCAGCGTTAAATTGTTTTCAACCGATACATGGCAAAATTCAGCGAGTTTATCCAAGCACTCTTGATCTAGCTCTGGGCGCGATGCATTAGGCGCATTATCAAGGGTAATTGCTACACTAATTTCAGAGGTGGTGACCAAATCTACCGAAATATTGCACTCACTTAAAATAGTAAATATACGCGCTAAAAAGCCACTGGCTAATAACATTTCTGGGCTTTTAAGGGTTAATAATATTTGATTTTTACGTTGCGTTACCGCACGAATACCAGGTAGCTGCGATTTTTCACGTTCAATCCACGTACCGCCAAGTTCTGGTTCTCGGCTAGAGCCAACAAACACATTAATATGGCTGCGACTGGCAGGTAAAATTGTAGCTGGGTGCAATACTTTAGCGCCAAAGGTCGCCATTTCTGCTGCTTCATCAAAACTTAAACGCGCAATAGGAGTGGCTTTTACACACAAACGAGGATCGGTGCTAAAAATACCCACTACGTCAGTCCAAATATGCACACTTTTAGCGTTAATAGCCTCAGCAAGCAGTGCAGCGCTATAATCTGAGCCGCCTCGACCGAGCGTGGTCGTTAAATTGTTTGCATCGCTACCAATAAACCCTTGGGTCACAATAACGCTATCATCAAGCAGCGGAATTAAATGTGCTTTAGCGGCTTGCGCTGTGGCGGCCACATTTGGTGTTGCTTTACCAAATTGGCTATCGGTTTTAAGCACCTGGCGCACATCAAAACGAGTGGCATTTAAACCCTTTAACCTTAGTACTTGGGTAAATAAGTACGACGATAAACGCTCGCCAAAGCTAAGTAGCTCATCGAACTGCTGCTCAGTATTGAGTGTTTGTGCCGCCAACGTTTGAAATGCATCAAGCGTTTGATTAAACCCAAGGGCTAAATCCTCATCTAACGACAGGTCATTTAAAATAGCCTGCTGAATCGCAAGGACACCATCAATATGCTGTTGGCGTTTAGTGGCTTCAATACCCGCTTTGCAAAGCTCCACTAAATGATTGGTCACTCCGGCACTGGCGCTTACTGCAACAATACGTACATTTTTATCGTTTACGATAATTTCGCTACAACGGCTCATCGCCTCAAAGTTAGCAACGCTGGTGCCACCAAATTTGGCAACAATGTAATCTGATTTTGTGCACTGTGAACTTTGTGGCACTGGTTGGGTAGTCATTTCGTCTCCTTTCGCGGCATCCAAACCGCAATAAAACAAGAAGAACTTGGCAGGAAATAAAGATAAGAAAAATCTACTGCCAGAAGCTCTCCACCTAAATTGGTGACAGTTTTGAGGATTCAGCCCCATAAACCGAAAAACAATGGTAACGACCCATTATTTTCCTCGGCGAGTACTTCCCTCCTTAATGATCGCAGGCTGTCGTTGCCTCACATTAAGTACCTAAGTATCGCACCTCTTCTGAATGTATTATTAACCTGTGGCTAATAAAACAAAACCGCACTAAGAGTGCGGCTTTGAAAGTTATCGTTTAGACGTCTAGCTGTCAAGTCGTTTTACTATAAAATCAAATAAAACTACCCATTAAGTAAGAGCCCGCATAACCAAAGGTGTAACACAGTAATAAATACAGCGATAAGCGAAGGTAACTTGCAAACGTCAGCTCTTTTACCTTACTCATGGCTATAATACCGGCCGCCGAGCCAATGATTAGCATAGAGCCACCTACACCGGTTGCATACGTAAACGACAACCAATGCTGTTGACTCATTACAATGTCGGCTTTTAATAACGCTGCCGTTAGTGGCACATTATCAACACCTGCGGATAAAATACCCATTAAGTAGTTTGCGTACTCTGGCGCCATTACCGTATACAAATTAGTAAATTGGCTCAGTACCCCAACTTCTTTTAACGCACCAACAAGCAGTAACACACCCACGAAAAACAATAAGGTGTCGTACTCTATGTCGCGTATAAAATCGATCATATCTTTGTTGATGTCTTTTTTGCGCATTAAAAATTGCGCGACTAAAAACATAATAGATAAACCCAATAAAAAAGTAAGCAAAGGCGGTACACTGTATAAAACACTCAATGTAAGCGTAGCAATAACCGTAGTGAAGAAAATAACCGCAATGGTTATGTCGGTTTTTTCAATACGTTTAAATTTAGTTTTTTTAAACTCGAGTTGCTTATTCATGCCAATTGATAACAAAGTAGCCAGTAATAATACACTTAATAACGCAGGCACAATTAACAGTAATAAATTGCTAATTGTTACTTTACCATCAAGGAAAATCATAAGTGTGGTTACATCACCCGTGATAAGTGATACACCACCGGAGTTTACAGCAAATACAATAAGCGTGGCGTACTTAACTAGTTTTTTGGCTTCAAGCTTTAATGACATAATCACTGCCAGTGATATTAACGTGGCCGTAACGTTGTCGGAAATAGATGAAAATAAAAACGCAAAACACCCCACCAAAAACATCAGCTTACGCTCACTAATGCTGGTTGGCATAATCCGGTTCACAACATTTTCGATAAGTCCTTTAGAGTTTAAATAGGCGACAAAGGTCATTGCGGCCATTAAAAACAGCCATAAAGAAGCAATTTCTAAAATATTGTGGTCTAGGAGGGTTTGAATCGTTTCGGGGCTTTGCCCATTAAGAGGAAAAATAAAGGAGATAATCCAACAAAGTGTACCAAAAAATAATGTCGTTTTTGCTTTGTTTACGTGGATCACATCCTCAATAACGATAAGCAAAAATGCAATCGCTATCAGCGTCAGGATAATCGAGGAAACCATGATATTAAACAACCTTCGGGGTTAAGTAAAAATTGAAACCATGTAAAAAATATACCCACAAACTCTATGTGCCTATATTCGGCGCGGATACTATCACTAAGCGGGTGTAAAAACTATTATTAAATCGTCGCAAAAACGAATACCATATAAGTTCGAGAAATATAAAATAACGAATACTAGGAAGTTGTAACGCCTTATGATCCCAGCTAAAAAGCTACTTAATACCCTAAATGAACACTGGGGTGTATTAGAGCTATTATTTAAGCGCTTTAAAATGGCCGACTTTAGTATTAAAGATCTTCAAAATGCCATTAAGCAAAAGCAACCCACGTGGAATAATGAGCGTATTTATAAAGAAACCAACCGGTTATTAAATCAAGAAATTATTATTCCGCTGGCTAAATCGTCACAACTGGAAATTAACCGCGCCATTGCCGACTTTGCCACCTTTTTACTGCAAGAAGAACATTTAGGCTTAGCACAAGAAATTAGTGTCTTGGTTGATGATTTGGCCCGTTTAGGTAATCGGCTATCTAATGCCGGTGAAATGGAAGATTTTGATGATTTACGCCGCTTTAGCCGTATTATGGATGATCGGGTACGTAAAATAATCAAACTGTTTTTACACAACGAAAACGCCATTTTAAATATTGTTGAGCAAGCCAAATCTAATAATGCAGTGCAGTCGCTACAAAAACGCTATAAAGCCGTGATAGAAGCGTTTGATGAATATATAGAACCCATGCTGGAAATGGTGGATATTAGAGGCGACTTTCATGCCTGCTTTACCCTTATTGAGCAACAAATTAGCACCCAAATAGAACATATTGAACGTTCAGGCAAAGCGTACAACGATAAACGCATGCTTGAACAATTGCGTACCCGCATTCTAGAAATGCACTTAGTTGGCCGGATAAGCTTACGTAAAAGTGCCGATATGCTTATGCCACTGCGTGAAGAGTTGCGCCGTAATAACCTTGTTACCCGCCAAGTAGCAAAAGTATTAGGGCTAATACGTAAAAATGGGGTAGATAATATGCTCAGCGCCGTGCAGCCACATTTTGTAAGCGATGCGCAAAAGTATTCATTGGGTCAACAGCGCCATATAGTAGCCTACATGGCAAGCCTGGCTGAATTTGAGCATCATGAATATCAGCTACCAGAGCAAAACGATGTGCCTGCGTTTGTCACACCAAACATTCCTGACTATCACGATGTAAAAGCGCAGTTTGCAAAACGCTTCAAAAAGCAGCGTAAAAAACCACAGCCTCTGCTGCAATTTTTAGACGAAAGCTACCCAGAGCTTGAAGCCGATGAAATGCTGTTTTTATATCAAAAGCTAGTGAGCGATACCACCCTACACATTAGCCAAAGCGATAAAAAAGCCCGCGTTAACATTGCAGGCCAGCACTTTTCTTTGTACCCCTTTAATTCAGAGCCTCAGGCTGATAATGCCGAGCACGAGTAATGACCATGACACAGATAAACTTAAATGAGCTTTCTCACTTACAAGCCATTAATAAAAAATTAGTCGCGGGTTACCACATTTGCGAACAAGACACCCTAATGTGGCAAGAGCTTGACCAACAAATTGAAGCCTACAGCGCCTTATTCACAGCATTAGGCCATGATTTAAAACACGACAGTCGTGGCTTTTATTATTTTGCTAGCGATGAAAGCACCCCTAATATGGGCAAAATATCGCGCGCGATAGCGCTCACTATTTATATATTAATCGAACACTTTGCCAACACAGGTAAAGACCCAATGCGTGCATTATTTGAAGAGCCAAACGATTTAGAGCTAATGCAAACCTTGGTACAACTTAATAAACATTTATTTGATCAGCTTGAAATATTCTCGGGTTCTGATTTACGCAAAGATGTGTATTTACGCATGGTACGTTTAGGCCTTGCCCGCGAAGTGGAAGGCGGCTTTATGCTACAGGCGCCAATTCATCGCTATATTGATGCCTTAATGGAAGTAAATGAAGAAACCTTTTTAGGAGAGGACGAGGAATGAAAAACTTATACGGACTGAGTAAACTCGCCCTACTTAATACTGCAGGCTATGCAAAGTGTGTGATCCCACTTGATAAAAGTAGCTCGATTTGTGCGCCTAACAACACAGGTAAAAGCTCAGTTATTAATGCACTGCAATTTCCGCTAATTAACGATTTACGCCTTACCGAGTGGGATGGCCACGATTTAGATGAAACCCGTAAGTTTTATTTTTCATCAGATCAATCGTACATTTTATTGCAAGCCGATTTACCCCATGGCTCAGTTGTCATTGGCGTAGCAGGCTTAGGTAAAATTGCCGGTTATGCACACCAATACTTTTGCTATCAAGGCAAACTTGATTTAGCCCAGTACACCCAAGGCAATACCATTATTAAGTTTACCAAGCTGTTTAATCACTTAAAGCAGCAAGGTTACAACCCGATAGAGCTTAAAGCGCAAGAGTTAAACGCCCTACTTACTGGCGGTGCAACGCAATTTGATGGTGAGATCAATTTAAAAATGATCCCCCTTAACAACGTTCAAGACTCTGCAATATACAAAGAAATATTTCGTCGTATTCTTAATTTACATAAATTAGGCGCAAACGACGTTAAGCGCTTTATGTTACGTGTGTTTGAACGCCACATGTCAAATTCAAAGGTCGACTTTTACGAAGTATGGCGCCGGTCGTTTGATAAAGTAAACCGCGCAAAACGTGAATTAAAAGCCCTTGAGTCAATGCAAGAGCCCATAGCCGCCCTTGAATCGATGCTTGAAAACCAAACCGTTCTTAAAGGTAAACTGGCCGCTTATGCACCAAAAATTGACCAAGCACTGATTGATTTTGATACGTATCAGGAAGAGCAACTAAGCGAGCTCAACATCGCTCTTGAAGATATTGAGCACGAAAAACACGAGTTTGAACAAAAACAAAGCCTATACGTTCAACAATCACGCGATATAGAGCGCAAACAAACCCAAATTGAACAGTGGTTTTTAGATTACAACGCCCTTAAAAGTGAATTTGAGCTAGTTAATAAAGCCACGCTCAAAACCAGCTTAACGCAGTTAAAAAATGACTACGAGTCGTTGTCACACTCAATAACGAGTGCACAAGGTCAAAGCCTGCACACCCTTGATTACCGCATTGGCGAAACACAAAAACAAATTAAAAGCTTAAAGTTACAACTTAAAAACTTAGAATTTAATTTATTCACTCGTATGCGTGAAGACTTATCACTGAAAGAAGTTGAAGAAATATCGCGGCTATTAAACCCCGATCTTCTCTCCTTTGCCACCACCAGCAATGGCGATATCACTATTGATGACGAAGGCGCCTTCGGCGAATTTTTAGCGCAGCTTAGTGAAAACGTAAAAGGCGGTGTACTCACCCTGCCCGGTGCCAGTATTCAACTTAAAAAACTCTCGCCGGTGCAAATGCAAAGCGGCGAAAACAAAGAGCAACTGAGTGCTCAATTAACCGCACTTGAGCAATCATTAAAAGAGTTTAAACAACAGCGCGAAGTGGCCGCCAATGTTGCAGATAAGCAAAAAGAAAAAGACGCGCTATACGATGAGCTTATGAGTGCTGAAAGTGCACTTAAACGCTTAGAGCAATTTGAAGTGATGCAACAATCGGTTGACGCCCAAGCAATGCTAAAAGAGCAGCTTTTAGCCGAACGCGAACAAGTTGACGACTACCTACAAGATATTCAAAAAAACAGTGGCTCAATTGCTGATAGACGCTCGTTAATTAAATCAAAACAAGCGCAAATTAATCGTCAAACAGAGTGCCTGCGCCAAGTTAAAACCGAGCGTATTGACCACACGTTAGATTTATACAGTGGTAAAGTGACACCTTACATGATTGATATAAAAATCGATTTTGATAATTTAAGCGATTTAATTCACCACTTTAATAAAGACTGCCAAGAGCTTCGTAATTTCGATATAAATGTACGTAATACCTATATGCATATTTACAATGCAGGTATTACCAAGTTCGATAACGAAAACGATGAGTTTAGTAAATACCAAAAACTTATTAGCGCGTTTCATAATATTGATAACGAACGTGATGCCGTTGAGCGCCAAGGTCGCGTTGCTCTCACCGAAGTGGCCGCCACGATTAAAGGCTTACGTGAAGATTTAGACCGCCTACGCCGTGAAATGAATAGCTTTAATAAAGGCATAAGCCAGCACCGCATTTCAAACCTGCAAGCGTTTAAAATTAATATTATCCCGCGCAAAATGTTGGTAGATAGCATTGATACCATTATCAGTACATCTAACCAAATTGAACAAGGCGATACCCTGGATTTACTCAGCCATGAGCCGTACAGCGAAAGTGCGGTAAACGACGCAAAAGATCATTTAATTAAACTCGCCTCAGACAAAGCAGGCCTGACCCTCACCGATTTATTTGATATTCGTTTTGAAGTGGTTAACCGCGCGGGCGAAACCGAGCACTTTGAAAAAATAGATTCGGCTGGTTCAAATGGTACGCGTATCACCATTAAGCTGTTATGTGGCATGTTGTTTATTCGTTACTTATTAAGCGATCAGGAACAAAACTTATACCGTATACCTATTTACATAGATGAAGCGGCTGATATCGATCCGCAAAACCAAAAAGCAATTATAGAAACCGCCCTGAGCTTTGGCTTTGTGCCAATATTTGCTTCGGTTAAACCGCAAATAAGTTGTGATTATATTGTGCCAATTCGTTCAGTAAAAGACGGCGCACAAAACTGGGTAGATGAAAAAGATTGGATTGAGGTTGAACATAAAGCCTCTCTACTGGACTAAGAATTAATTGGCTATTCATCTTAGCCAGTTACACTTATTTTTAGATTTTAAATTACCCTCGCCCATGGTAGTTTAAACAAACGCACTTTATTGGAGCAAACGTAATGAAACATATATTTATTGTCGCAGCACTGGCGCTACTTACCGCCTGTACACAAACGCCCGATTGGGATTACGATAAATCAGCAAACTTTAGTAACTACAAAACGTTTGCTTGGGTAGAAAACGCGAGCCTAACCAAAGACACGAATAACTACCAAATCAGTGGCCTTATGGAAAAACGCGTTCGCAATGCGGTAAACAACCAACTAAGCCAACAGTTAGGTATGCAATTGGTTGACGTAGCGCAAGCTGATGTACTTGTTAATTACCATGCGAGTGTTGATAAAGAGCTAGAAGTAGATACCTTTAACGTAGGCTACGGTGCACGTTGGGGTTACTGGGGCACAGGCTTTAACCACGATGTAAGCGCACGTGAGTATGAAGTAGGCACGTTAGTTATCGATATTATTGATCGTGAGTCTAACCAATTAATTTGGCGTGGTGCTAAAGATGGCCGTTTAAAGAAAAAACAAACCCCATCACAACGTGAAGCCGCTATTAAAGAAACGGTTGCCAATATTTTAAGCAACTTTCCGCCTAAAAAGCAGCAGTAAGTTTTAATTAATATTTAAAAAGCCCGCAGGCTCGCGGGCTTTTTTGTGAGAAAAGGAATTTTTCGGTGACATTTAAAAAGCTCCTAACCCTTAGCTTATTTTTACCCCTGCTTTGTACGTTCCATGCGTACGGCACTCAACTACAGTTAAAGCCTGGTATATGGCAAGGAATTTATAAAGATCATTTTGAGTACAATGTACTAGAAATTAAAGAAAACGGAGAACACCGTTTAATAATAGCAAGTATCGCCAATGCATTTTATAGAAATAAATCAATTGCGTTTAGCAATAATGATATCAAATGCAGTCGCATTAATTGCACTATCAAACTTGTTAGCCCTAATAAAGAACATCTGCAATTCACATTGATTTTAAGCCCCTTTTTAGATAATTCATTCGAGGTGTTAGAAATTTATTCTAATGCAGACGATAATTTTGTAATGTCCAAAACGTACCGATTGGAAGAACAAAAAGGGCAATCTACCGTTCGTACATTTATAGGTAAATACCGCTCTAAAATAGATGAGTTAGCTGCTATAGAAAAGACGGGCCTACATGGTTTTTGGGTAGGATTATTAAATTTAGACGGCAAGCAAGAACTAGCAAGTATTGAATTTCACCCCAATAAAAAGTCGTATTTCAATTATTTTACAAATGGGACCAATGACATAATTAGCACCTCTTTTATGCCACAAGATATTCAAGAAAAAGAGAGGATATTGGAAATAACCACCAGCCACCCACTTTTCGCAAATAAGCTAATTATTCATAAAGACAACCGAGAACTTAAAGGCTATATGTACTCAAACCACAAAGGCACAACACTTCAAACTGGCTCGTTCAAATTATATCGTTTTGAAAGGCCTGAGTACCCTTAAAGCTATCACGATTTATACTTGTGTAATAAATCAAGTGGGATATGGCAATAATCATCAGGGTGATTGGTTAAGCGGTCTTGATGCTCGGGATCGCTAGGGACATAATTAGTCAGTGGCGCTACTTGTACCGCTATTTTTTTGGCATCGTCCCGCTGGCTAATATAGTCTCTGGCGATGTTTAAATGATTACTGTCTTGGCTAAAAATGGCGGTACGGTATTTTTCGCCTACATCGTTACCTTGTTTATTGATACTGTATGGGTCAATAATCTCAAAAAAATAGCCGATTAATTCATTTAAGGTCACTTCTTGGCTATCAAAGGTTACTTTAACGCACTCGGCGTAGCCGTCGTATTCCCCCTGTGTAGTATTGCTGGTGCCATTGGCACGCCCCGCCTCCGTGGTTACCACCCCAGGTAAATACCTCATAAATTCTTGTACCCCCCATAAACAACCACCAGCAAAATAAAGTGTGTGCTGATTTAATGAATGACTCGATTGTTGTGTTTGCATAATAAAGTGACCAATGTAAATAATTTATAGGATGCAGAGTTACTATTTTGTAACGCTAGATTTGATTATCAAATGCAGTTTTTTATCATTAATGTACAATAGCGCCCAAAATCACCCTAGCTTAGTGAGCTTACCTTATCATGTGATAAAAAATGATAGGTATTTAATTGTTAGCGCCATTGCATAAAATGAGAGTAATGATATGAATCGTGCCCCGCACCTTATAATACCGGCCGTACTAGCCAGTATTTCAACTGTTGCTTATGCAGAGCAGAGTAAAGAAACAGCAACCATAGAACAAATAACAATTGAAGCGTCACCCACCGCCAATACATTACCTGTTGGTACATTTGATTCGCCTATTTCAAATTTAGAGTACGACCCGCGTGTTGACTTGCAATCACGCAATATGGCTGAAGCACAAGCTGATGTAACGATACGCGGTGGTATTTTTGAAAATACCGGCTTTAGAGTCGGCAGTGCAACTCTACTCGACCCGCAGTCTGGTCACTACTTTGCAGAAATTCCTATTGCACCACAAATGCTAACGGGTGCTAGCGTATTAACCGGAGCCGATAATGCACTTTATGGCATGAATAGCTCGGTAGGTACTGTGTCGTTTGCTTGGAAACCAATAACAACTGGTGGCAGTGTCTCTTTGGGCGCTGGCTCAAATGACTTTAACCTACAAACAATTCATGCAGGTGTGAGTACTCCAATTGAAGCAAACGCTAATTGGCGTATTGGTTTTGAAGGTGAATATTCGCACTCACAAAGTGATGGTTCAATTGATTTTGGCGATCATGACTTTACCCGTACTTCTGGAAGAGTGCAGTTAACTGGGAGCGATTCACAAACTGATTTATTTTACGGCTTACAAGAAAAGTTTTTTGGTTGGCCAAACCTTTATACCCCCTTTGGTGTAAATGAAACCGAAGACTTAGAAACCCAATTATGGATGCTCAACCATAAGCAAGCCTATGCTACCAACAGTGAATTTGAAGTATCGGCTTATTACCGCAAGCATAACGACCATTATGTTTATTCAAGAGAGAACCCAAGCGCGTTCCAAGCATTTCATGAAACACAAGTAAAATCATTGGCTATTTCAGGTCGCCATGCGCAAACAAAGTCAGTTGCGGTTAATTACTCGGCGCAATATATAGAAGACAGTATTGACTCCACCACCCTTGAAAATAACTTTACTTCACGTAACTACTTTAAGCTTAGTGTATTGCCTGAATACACAACAGCGCTTGCAAGCAATCAGCAACTAACGGTGCGTTTAGGGGCTGCATTTGATAACACCAGTCGTGATGATTCCGAGCTATCGCTAATTGGTGATGTTAGTTTAAATACCCATAATAACGATGGCACTGAGCGTACATTGTATTTGTCGTATGCTGAGGCAAACCAAGTAGCCGGTTATACTGCTATTGGTGGCAGCGAGACTGGTGGGTTGTTCAGAAGTAACGCTAATCTTGAGCGCGAAACCACTAAAAATTTAGAGCTGGGCTTATTGCTTGAGCAACAAAGCTGGCAGCTTAATTCCGCACTTTTTTATCGTAAAGATAACAACCTAACCGATTGGACATTTAGCTTTGATTCAAGCTCAGCGCGATTTGCACAGCCGGTTGATATTGACACCACAGGCCTTGAGTTTTTAGCCACTAAACAATTTAATAATACAGAAATTGTTGCCAGCTATACCTACTTACATAAAACAGAAACCTATGGCGCTGAAAATGTTGATGCTAGCTTTTATGCCTTAAATTTTCCTGATCATCGTGTAACGCTCGGTGCAATTTGGAACCCGACGGATATGTTAGAGTTTCGTGTTGATAATGAATGGCGTAAACAGCATAAAAATGCCCTTCGCCGTTCAGATGACGAGGCACTATTTACTCAGCTGACGTTAAAAATAACCCCAGCTACACTGCAAAATTTCTTTATTACTTTAGCAGCGGATAATTTGTGGGATGAATCGTTTGAAGAAATCCCAGGCACGCCGGGTCGCGGTGAGCAATATACGCTGAGCGCCACGTATAGCTGGTAACAATTTAGCTCAGCGAGGGTGTATCCCACGCTGAGCTTGTTTTTTAAATTGAAATAATACACAGACTAGCAACAAGCTGACTTAAAAATTTCATACCGCAGCTCGCCCTACTTTACGTACTCTAAAAGCCCAGCGCCTCTTCGCCCTCTTTGTACATTTATCATTAAAACCGTATGAACAAAGAGAATTGAATGAGAAGAAAATGAGAAAAAACGACTAACTAAGCCAAATGATTTTGTATCTAAGTCACTTACTCTAAAAGCGCAGCGTTTCTTCGCCCTCTTTGTGCATTTATCATTAAAAACGGTATGAACAAAGAGGATTGAATAAGAAGAAAATGAGAAAAACACGACTCACTAAACCAAGTGACTTTGTGTCTAAGTCACTTACTCTTAAAGCGCAGTGTCTCTTTGCACTCTCTCAGTACTACTTTTAGAAAGACAAAGTAAGTGTCTACACTTTTCAAGCGTATAAATTGTAAATATATGTGTATTTAATACAATAAATTAGGTTAATTGCTCTAATTCTGTAATTAACGTTAATGCGTGTTCATTGGTTGTCCCGCATACATCTAAAGTGGCGCTAAAATCACTACACACTTTAGGGCGCGACTCATCACCAAATAGCTTACATAAATTACGCTCATCCAGCTGAATACAACGTTCTCCGGCCTTTTTACCATTTGGCATACCCGGTATTGGCGAGCTAATACTTGGTGCAATACAACATGCTCCACAGCCTAAACGGCACGCCATTGATTGTGTTTTCATTATAACCTCAGTAATAAATTTTAATTATATTGTTGCTGCTTTGCATACAAATAGAGCGATTTGTTCTATTTGTAACCGCATTATGCAATGACTTGTTACATCTTCAAACACACTGTAAACACTTTATTGCGTATCATTAGTTCATCAGCACAATTTATGAAGGAATGCCCTGTGGCGACTAAAAAATAAATAATACTCCCTATCGCGGTCCTTGTTGGTGGCATCGCCCTTGCAGCGGGCTTTTCAGCAATGAAAAAACCACCAGAAGAAAAACCAGAACAAGATACTCGCCCATTGGTTGCAGCACAACCTATTCACCTTGATGCAATCACTCTCGATGTTAAATCGTACGGTATTGTGCAACCTAAAGACCGCACTGAGCTGATTGCTCAGGTAAGTGGCCAAGTTATTTCTGTTGCAGGGCAATTTGTTGAAGGTGCCTTCGTAAAGCAAGGAGATATTTTAGCACGAATTGACCCAAATGATTACGAAGCTGATTTAATTGAAGCTGAGGCCGGGCTCGCCCAAGCAAGTTCAGCGCTTGAGATTGAACGTGCTCAAGCGCATGTTGCTAAAGCTGAATGGGAACGCATTAAAGCAGACTCAAGCGATATTACCGCTTCTGCGCTTTATTTACGTAAACCGCAATTAGCAGAGAAAATGGCGCGTTATCGCTCAGCACAAGCAAGTGTAAAACGTGCTAAACGTAATTTAGAACGCACTTATATTAAAGCCCCCTACGATGCAATTATAAACGCGCGTAGCATTAGTTTGGGTTCTGTTGTAAATCCAGGTAATAGCTTTGGCTCACTCAGCGCCACTTCGGTCGCTGAAGTACGTTTACCGGTTGCCGATAAAGAGCTGCAATACTTAAATAATGGCGGTATTGGTGCAACAGTGTTATTTAGTGCGCAGTTCGCGGGCAAAGAAACCACATGGCAGGCAGAAGTTGTTCGCAGTGAAGGGGTGATAGATCAAAAAAGCCGTATGAGCTATTTAGTAGCACAATTACCAACCCCATATGCTAACAAAACTCAACCATTGCGTTTTGGCTCCTATGTTAACGCTAGCATAGAAGGTCGTGCAGTTAATAACGCCATTGTTGTGCCACATCATTTAGTCAAAGAAAATAAAATTGCGATATTAAATGACGATTTAACCCTGTCGTTTAAAACTCTCAATATTATACGTGAACAAAACGGCATGGTGATCGCAGACCAAGGGCTTAATGAAGGTGAACAGCTAATTACTTCTGCCCTTGAATACCCTACCGAGGGAATGGCGGTAAAAATTGAAGACGTTGTAACAACCCCAGACGTTACTCAACTTGCATTGAAACAGGAGTAACTTATGTCTACACGTGAAAAAGGCCTAATTGCATGGTTTGCGCGCAACCCTGTTGCAGCAAATCTATTGATGATATTTATACTTATTGGTGGCATTTTAACGGCGTTTACTATTCGCAAACAAATGTTTCCACAATTTGAAAGTAACTGGATCAGTGTCTCCGCGGTATACCCTGGCGCAGCCCCGCAAGAGGTTGAGGAGGGCATTACCATAAAAGTCGAGGAGAACCTTGAGGGTATAGAGGGAATAAAGCGCCTTATCACCTACTCCAATAGAGGCTCTTCACAAGCGTGGATTGAAATAGAAGAGCAGTTTGACCCGCAAGAAGTACTCGATGAAATTAAAGTACAAGTAGATTCAATTAATACGTTTCCTGCGGGTATGGAGCGCCCTATTGTTCGTCGCGATAAATACGAACAAGAAGTAATGATACTTGCGCTTTACGGTGACATGAGTAACTACCAACTTAAAGAGCTCGGTAATGATATAAAAGATGAGCTTCAGGCACTGCCTAATATTAATTTAGTTAACTTTAATGGTGGCCTTAATTACGAAATTGGTATTGAAGTAAGCCCAGACAAACTGCGTGCTTATGGATTAACGTTTAGAGATATTGCCAGTGCAGTGCAAAGCTTTTCTGCCAATATGTCAGCTGGGCAAATTCGCTCTGAAAATGGCTATATTTCAATGCGCGTTGAAAAACAAGCCTACCGTGGTAGCGAGTTTGCAAAACTACCACTGATCACCCTTGCCGATGGCGCGCAAGTTTATTTAGGTGACGTTGCCACCATAAATGATGGCTTTGAAGAAGGCCTGCAATACTCAAAATACAATGGTAAAAACTCATTGTCGTTTGAAGTAAACGCCTCTAAAGATCAAGATATTACCGATGTTGCTAAAGTACTTAAAACCTATATGGCTGAAAAAGAATCGCAACTGCCTGCAGGTGTTAAGCTCTCTCCTATTGTTGATTTAACTTACTACCTCGAAGGTCGCCTCGATATGATGGTCGACAATATGATTTGGGGTGGCTTATTAGTTATGTTGGTATTAGCGCTGTTTTTACCATTACGTTTAGCTTTTTGGGTAATGATGGGTTTACCTGTGTCATTTTTAGGTGCCTTTTTGTTTATGCCAATTGGCTTTTTAGATGTCACCATTAACTTAGCCTCGTTATTTGCCTTTATACTGGTGCTTGGGATAGTGGTTGATGACGCCATTGTTGTGGGCGAATCTGCTAGTGCTGAAATAGAAAAACACGGCCATACACTCGATAACGTAGTACGCGGCGTAAAGCGCGTTGCAATGCCAGCCACATTTGGCGTACTTACCACTATTGCGGCATTTTTACCGCAAACTCTTGCCACAGGCCCAGGTGCGGCTTTTTCTAAAGCCATTGGTGGGGTGATTATTTTATGTTTAATTTTCTCACTGATTGAATCAAAACTTATCTTACCAGCACATATTGCGGCAATGAAAGACCGTAAACCAAATCCAAAAAACCCGCTTCACCGTGCACGTAAAGTAATGGATAACGGCCTAAAAAGTTTTGTTGATAACTACTACACCCCGTTTGTTGGTCGCTGCATTCATTATCGCTATACCGTAATTGTCGGTTTTATGTGTTTACTGATTGTCAGTGCGGGAATGTTTGCTGGTGGTTTAGTTAAATTTGTGCCTAATCCTAAAATACCGCACGATTTTCCTCGCATTGATATAGAAATGAACTTAGCGTCTTCTGAGCAAGCAACGCTTGAGACAGCTAAAAAAGTAGAGCAGCTAATACTGAGCGTTGATAACCAGCTCAAAGAGCAATACGGTAAACCGATGATCCGCGATTTATCAGTTAGCTTACGTGGGCGAACGCAAGCAAACATTATGGCTATTTTAGTTGAACCCGACCTGCGCCCTATTGATACCTTTGCACTGAGTGCCTTATGGCGCGAACAAATGCCTAACTTACCGGGTGTTAAAACCCTAACCATTCAAGACAGTATTATGAACGGGGGTCGAGACGATGGCGATGTAAGCTTTAAACTCGAAGGTAAAAATGCACAAGTACTTAAAGAAGTCGCTGGTAAGCTTAAAACCAAGTTACAAAGTATGGAAGGCGTAGGCGATGTTAATGACTCAATGCAAAGCGCTACCGATGAAGTACAGCTAGATTTAAAACCACTTGCTTACAGTATGGGGCTAACCCTTGCCGATGTGGCCTCACAAGTAAGCTTTAGTTATTATGGTCTTGAAGCACAACGTATTCTTCGCGAAGGTGAAGAAATTAAAGTGATGATCCGCTACCCAGAAGATGAGCGTAACTCAATCAGCGATATCGACAGCGTACGTATTATCACCCCCACAGGCGCTGAAGTACCATTAAGTGAAGTTGCTAATATTTCATTAGTTGATGGGGTTAATCGTATTCGCCGTGAAAATTCAAAACGTACAGTAAACGTGTGGGCTGCGGTAAATACTGACCAAGTAGAACCCTTTGCCATTGCACAACAAATTCGTGATGAGTACTTACCTTCATTACTTAAAAACTACCCAGGGGTACAAAGTAATGTGGCTGGTCGTATTCAAGAGGAAATGGATAGCGCTGATGAGCAATTACGTGACTTTGCGCTATCGATGATCATAATTTTTGCATTATTGGCTATTCCTCTGCGATCTTACTCGCAACCATTAATTATTATGTCGGTCATTCCATTTGGTGTGGTTGGCGCCATGTTTGGCCACATGGTACTAGGTATGACCATGAGCAGCTTATCGATGTTTGGCATTATTGCGGTAGCCGGTGTGGTGGTTAATGACTCACTCGTGATGGTAGATTTTGTAAACAAAGCGCGTGCTGAAGGCGTGGCAATAAAACAAGCGGTAATGCAAGCCGGTGCACGTCGCTTTAGAGCCATATTACTAACTTCAATCACCACCTTTATTGGGGTCATGCCGATTATTATGGAAACCAGCTTACAGGCAAAAATTGTAATACCTATGGCGGTATCGCTCGCTTTTGGTGTGCTGTTTGCAACGGTAATAACGCTTATTCTTATACCGTGTCAGTATGTTGCGCTTGAAGATGCAAAACGCCTGATCCGCAAATGGCGCGGTAAAGATGCCCTAGTCGATGGCCAACCAGCAACGACGAATCACTAAATTAAGTAAAATCCCAACCAAAAAGCTCGGTATTATTATGCCGAGCTTTTTATTTATAGTTAAAAAATAGCATTCAACTATTTGCCAGTTTGTCTCCCTACTGGTAATTTAACTCTAAACTTTGCTCTTAAAGGATTAACCATGGGCACATTTCAGCTTTTCTTATTTATCGTCTTTGCCGTATTGACTACTCTGGGTTACAAAAAGAACAACCGCAATTTAATGCTATTGGGTGCAATAACTATTTCTTTTGCATTTGTAGGATTAGAATTTTTACTTGGGTTTGATGAAGGATTATCAAGGACTAACTATGAATAAAAAAGTAATACATTGGCCAAGTATGTCACTTTATTTAATCGCCTTATTCACGTTTATCGGTGGCATTATTGACTCCACCTATTCGAGCTTCCTCATTGGCTTTGGCTTTTGTTTTATGGGCTTTGCAAGCATTCGCTTAATCCCTGCAAACTTTCTTACTCGTAAACTAACTAGCCCTGTAGCGAAAACTCTCGTTCGCAAAAGAGATATAGCAACACAAATTATCGGATTTTTATTACTCATTACTGGGTTAGCTTTATTTATGCTGTTCAACGTTTAATTGCGTGATTAAAAAGATCCTATGATGAGCATAGTAAACTGCTCGTTTTTTACGCTGCTGGGTGCAATAACTATTTCTTTTTCATTTGCCGGATTGGGATTTTTACTCGGGTTTGATTAAGGATTATCAGGGACTAATTATGAATAAAACTTACAAAGCTATATAAGTTCACATTATTCAAATTCACTTTGACTCAGATTCTATGGTTTCTTAAATATTAGGCAATTAAGGTTTTAGCTTTTTACAAAAATTGTATATATAGAAAAAGGAGTTTTAATGCGCTTTATAACACTAATCCTGTCTTTTATAGTTCTTTTGAGTGGATGCCAGAACTTTATTGCCAAACAAATAACGAAGCCTGTTAGACCAGTAATTTTTGATAAATCGGTATTGAATAGCAATGTAACGGGCCAGAAAACCCAATACTGTATAAGTAAAAAACAGTGTGTAAACTTTTTATACACCTCACCAACAATACTTTATAAAGGCAAAATAATTTCAACGGTTACACTCAATTTTAAATTAAAAAATGGCACAACAATTAAAACGTTTGAGGAAACCTTAAATCATACAAATAAACACCCTGTTAAAAAAAATCATTTAATCATTTTACTTCCAGGTTATGGTATTGATTATACAATCTATGGAGTGCAATCACGCTGGCTTGCTCATTTTACGGGAGCCGACGTTGTTGTTGCCCCTTCGCCTAACCAAAATGAACCATTTGACTTTGGTTTAGTAAATGCAAATATTGTGAGTGAATATATAAAGACGCAAAAATATGAAAATATATCTCTTGTTAGTTATTCAATGGGTGCAGTTGCGAGCAATCACATAATAGGCAAGCTGAATATTAATAAACACATACTTATTGCTCCTATGATTAATTTTAAAACTGCATTAAATACTATTGCTAGGTTAACCCACCCTATTTATAGCACGTTTTTAGGTGATGATTATTTGAACGAAGTGGCTAATAAAATAATTGAAGAAAGTGGAGTTCCGTCTTACAAGCTTAATCTATTCAATATACTTAGTGCACCTAGTTACACTAAAAAAACTTACATCTTTGCAAGTAACTCTGACAAAGTAAGTCCATATAGTGATTTATACACTCTTAATAAAAAAAATATAACTATTAACGAGGTAAAAAGTTTAAATCATCCTGAAATGATTGCTTTAATATCAAAGCAACAAAGAGAGGCTATTCTTTTATTACTTAACGAGTAGTTTTATAACAATTACAATAATTAAAGGAAAACTGCTCGTTTTTTATGCCTTTTACGTTATGGTATTTAATAATCATAATAAATAAGGCACAACT
This sequence comes from Pseudoalteromonas sp. MQS005, assembly GCF_001661605.1. Taxonomy (NCBI): domain Bacteria; kingdom Pseudomonadati; phylum Pseudomonadota; class Gammaproteobacteria; order Alteromonadales; family Pseudoalteromonadaceae; genus Pseudoalteromonas; species Pseudoalteromonas sp. MQS005. Next base: position 198,616 of record NZ_LYRQ01000002.1, read on the forward strand.
ATGACCTCCCCTCAGTCTGAACACATTCCTCAAGAAGCATTTGATTGGTATGACGAATACGCTCATGGTTTAATTGATAGACGCACGTTCATGAAAAAGCTTGGTGGCTTAGCCGCATTGGGCTTTTCAATGACGGTGCTTACAGGTGCATTATTACCTAATTACGCACAAGCCGAGCAAGTCTCATTTAACGACGATGACATAAAAGCCACTTACCAAGTATTTGATTCGCCTGATGGCCATGGTTCGGGCAAAGGCTATTTAGTGGTTCCAACAAATACACAAGGCAAACTACCTGTTGTATTAGTAGTACACGAGAATCGCGGCTTAAATCCGTATGTAAAAGATGTTGCAAGGCGACTGGCTAAAGCCGGGTTTATTGCTTTTGCACCTGATGCGTTATACCCACTGGGTGGCTATCCAGGCAACGACGATGAAGGTCGAGCCATGCAGCGCACGATGGATCGCGTTAAAATACAAAATGATTTTGTTGCCGCCGCGCATTTTTTGAAGGCGCATCCAAATAGTAATGGTAAATTAGGTGCCGTTGGTTTTTGTTTTGGTGGCTATATTGTTAACTATTTAGCTGCCGTAGACAGTAATTTATTGACTGCGGGCGTGCCCTTTTATGGTACACCTGCAAGTGAAAGCTTACATAAAAACATTAAAGCGCCATTAATGATTCAGTTAGCTGAGCTTGATAAACGCGTTAACGCCACATGGCCTGAATATGAGCAGAGCTTAAAATCAAACAATGTTGATTACACTATGCACATGTACGAAGGCGCGAATCATGGTTTTCATAACGATTCAACTGGCCGCTACGATGAAAAAAATGCCGAACTTGCATGGCAGCGTACATTAGCATTTTTTAATAACCACTTAAGTTAACATTACTAAGCGTGTATTTGTTACTCGTTAATTAATACACGTTTATCAACAATTCCCTCTTTTACTAGCTGATTCAATAAGTGAGCGGTTTTTTCTCTGCACACATCGCGTAGTAGTCGTACAGCGGGAGTAATCGATTGTCTGCTTGGGCAAATAAGCCACAGCTCCCCTTGGGTGTGCTGATAGTTTGGCATCACAGTAACAACGCGTTTATTTAATAAGTCATCAGCAATATCTAACGCCGATTTAACCGCTAAACCTTTATCTGCCACACACCAGCGCCTTACTAAATCGCCATCGTTTGAGGCACGTCTGCCCTGCATTTTTACTTTGTATTTTTTTTGGCCATCGGTAAACTCCCATACATTATTGATAATATCTTGCAGCTGATAAAATAACCCTTGATGCTGCGCTAAATCATCAGGGTGCTCTGGCTCACCATATTTAGCTAAATAGGTAGGTGTAGCACAGAGTAGTCGCGGTACGTTGCAAATTTTAAATCCATAAACGCTGCTATCACTTGGGGAGCCATAACGCAGTGCAATATCAACCGAATCACGAAAAAAATCGATATTGCTATCGCTAATGTGCGTACGCAAGCTCACACTTGGGTACCTATCCATAATGTCATCAATCCAGGGGATCACTAGGTTGCGCCCTAAATCAGATGAAGTAGCCACCCGCAATTCTCCCTCAATAGCATCATGTTCTCCTTTGAGGTTTTGCCTTGCCGTTTCAAGTACAGCCAGCGCTTGTTCGCATTGAGGTATGTATTGCTCCCCTGCACTGGATAAACGCAGATGGCGAGTTGTTCTAATAAATAATTCGCAGCCAAGGGCTGATTCTACGCGCTTAATAGCCGCACTGGCGGTTGCTGTGCGCATATCTAACTTAGCAGCAGCTAAAGTAATACTTCGACACTCTGCTACTTTTAAAATCAGTTTTAAGTCATCAATCTGCATATTATCTATTTTTATTTGATAATGATTCAATAATTATGCTGTTTATTTTAAATAAAGCAAATTGTATTATGTTGCTCATACACTCAGTGAACACTGTTTATTAGCCCTTTTTATTATGGAGAGACTATGACTCACCCTATTATTCGCGACCTTGAAAGCCGCCATACTGCTAAACGTTACGACGCGACAAAGCGCATTTCTCAAGACGATTTAACGGTATTGTATGATGCTATGCGTCTTTCTCCTTCGTCAATTAATTCGCAGCCTTGGAAATTTGTAGTGATTGAATCAGACGCTGCAAAAGAGCGTATGCACACTACCTTTGCTAATAAGTTTCAATTTAATCAGCCACACATTAAAGCGGCGTCGCACATTATTTTATTTGCTCATAATCCGCAATATACTCGTGAAGATTACGGACACGTAATTGATGCCGATATAAAGAATGGCCGAACTCAAAAAGAAAACCGCGAGCAAGCTTTTGGCGCCTTTGCGTTTGTTGATTTAAATACCGATGAGCAAGGTAATAATGCCGCGTGGACCAAAGCACAAACCTACATTGCTTTAGGCAATACTATGCATGCAGCAGCACGCTTAGGGATTGATACCACGCCGATGGAAGGCGTTGATGCACAACTGATTGGTGAGGAGTTCGCAAGCGAATTAGACGGCTACATCTGTGATGTGGCACTTGCGCTGGGTTACCATGATGCAGAAGAAGACTACAATGCTAAGCTGCCAAAATCACGTTTAAGCAAAGAACAAGTAATTCAGGTTTTATAAGTCAAAGCTGCTCACTTTAAATTGTTAGTGAGCAGCTCACTTTATTAGGCTAGTTTTGTGACCACAGACGCACTAATAACTTTGCCTTGATCAACATCTGCGGTAACAGTGCATAAAGCTCCATTGATTAAATTTAAATTAGGAGGGATGTGACCAATATCGGCATCAATGATCACCGGAAATAAACACCCGCCAAAAGCGGCATTTAAGCCTTGGCGATAATCAAACCCCGGATCTTGCCCCTGTAAGGTTACATGGCGGCCAATAATCACCCCGTTTATATCATCAAACATACCGGCTAATTTGAGTGACAATAAAAACCGTGCAACCGTCGCAGGCGTGAGCTCTGCGCTTTCTAAATAAAGCACAATACCTTGCGAGGCATTATGCTTTTTAAACTCATGCAGTGCTAAAAAAGGCGAATCAAGCAACAGCCCAACCGTATCAAGACACCCACCAAACAATCGCCCTGACATTTCGATACTGCGTTTATCGGTGTAATTTAAACATTGCCACTGGGTTGGCGCGCTGTGATCAAATAATACGTTTGGGTTTTGTGCATAATCAGGCTTGCTATGTTGATGGTAAGTCGAGGGGGCTTGTTCAAACTCACTGTTAGCCTCATAACTTAGACTTTCAAAAATTTGTAAACAATACGGATCTTTTTCATCGGGGTGTAACTGAATTAAATTGGCGCTATGCAGTGTTGCCCAATTACATTTTGCTGTCAGTGCACAAGCAATCGTGCTGACATCTGAATAACCCACCAACCATTTAGGTTTGGCATTTTTAATTGCGCCAAAATCAAGTAACGGCAATATTTCCATTGCCAGCTCTCCGCCCATTGGCGGCATAATCGCATCTATTTTATCATCTAATAAAAAGTCCATTAATTGCTTGGCATGCTGCTTAGCAGTAAGTTGAGTTCGCGGCTCGTTTTGACGTAAAAACTCCCCTTCAACAACCTCATAACCTCGATGTTTTAAGCCATTAATGACGATGTCTAACCGTGGGTGATATTTTGATTTGATCCCCGCTGATAAAGAACACACGGCGATTTTAGATCCCACTTTTAAAGGTGCTGGATACAGTATATTTGCCATATTATTTCCTTATTGAAGAATAGGTTACTACCATAACAACATAGCCTACATTTACAAACAATGAATAATAATTGACCGGTATCTAAACCAAATATAAAAACCAAGCATAAAAAAACCAGTGCTTATTGCTAAGCACTGGTTTTTATAAAACGTTAAAGTGAGTTAACTAATTAAATATACTCAACCTCAATGATTTCGTACTCTACATCACCTTTTGGCGTTTTGATAATCACAGCGTCATCCGCTTGTTTACCAATTAAGCCGCGAGCAATTGGTGAATTGACAGAGATTAAATTACTTTTAATATCTGCTTCATCATCGCCAACAATCTGATATTTAACTTCAGCGTCGGTTTCAACATTAACGATGGTTACTGTAGTACCAAAAATCACTTTACCTGTATTAGGCATCTTTGTTACGTCAATCATCTGCATGTTTGAAAGTTTTGCTTCAATTTCTTGAATACGGCCTTCACAAAAACCCTGTTGCTCACGCGCAGCGTGATACTCAGCATTTTCTTTTAAGTCACCGTGTTCACGTGCATCAGCAATATCAGATACAATTTTTGGACGGGTAACAGTTTTTAATTCGTTAAGTTCATCGCGCAATAATTTTGCGCCACGAACTGTCATTGGAATTGATTGCATACTTTTCTCACTTAATCCCAAGGCCGATAAACGGCCTTGGCACATTTCCTTAGTTCAATCGCAGGTGTAGTTCTTGAACAGACGTCACTTTACTGCGGTCATCTGCTTGGTTAGCAGTACAGTTAGCAAATGCCGCATTCAATGTCGTAGTATAATTGGTTTTGTGCTGCAATGCACCACGACGTAACACCTTCGAATCTTCAATCGCTTGGCGACCTTCGGTGGTATTAACGATATAGCTATACTCGCCATTTTTGATTCTATCAAGAATGTGCGGACGACCTTCATATACTTTATTTACACGGCGAACCGTAATTCCAGCATCTTCAAGTGCAGCAGCTGTTCCACCTGTTGCATCTAGCTCAAAACCAAGGTCTGTCATGGTTTTAGCTAGTTCTACAATACGTGGCTTATCGCTATTACGTACAGATAGTAACGCGCGACCACCACGTGGTAAAGTGTTGCTTGCACCTAATTGTGCTTTTGCGAACGCTTCGGCGAAAGTATCACCAACACCCATTACTTCACCCGTAGAGCGCATTTCTGGGCCACGGATAGGATCCACACCTTGGAACTTAGCAAATGGCAATACCACTTCTTTTACGCTGTAGTACGGTGGAATCACTTCTTTAGTAATGCCTTGGCTTGCTAAAGATTGACCTGCCATACAACGTGCCGCAACTTTTGCAAGTGCTACACCCGTTGCTTTAGATACAAATGGAACTGTACGTGCTGCACGTGGGTTTACTTCGATTAAATACACTTTGCCATCTTTAACCGCAAACTGTGTATTCATCAAACCAACTACGCCAAGTTCAAGGGCCATATCAGTTACTTGCTTACGCATTACATCTTGTACTTCTTGCGTTAGCGAGTGAGCTGGTAATGAACACGCTGAGTCACCAGAGTGAACGCCCGCTTGTTCAATATGCTCCATGATGCCGCCGATGATGACTTGCTCGCCATCACAAATAGCATCAACGTCAACTTCGATTGCGTTATCTAAGAAACGGTCAAGTAACACGGGTGCTTCGTTTGATGCAGATACGGCCTCGGTCATGTAACGACGTAAATCTTGCTCATCGTATACAATTTCCATCGCACGACCACCTAATACATACGAAGGACGTACTACCAGTGGGAAACCAATTTCAACTGATTTTAAAATAGCTTCTTCAGTTGAGGTTACGGTGGCATTTTCTGGCTGCAGTAAATCCAAACGCTCAACAAGTTGTTGGAAGCGTTCACGGTCTTCTGCACGGTCAATCGCATCTGGTGAAGTACCAATGACTGGCACGCCGTTCGCTTCAAGCTCACGCGCAAGTTTAAGTGGCGTTTGACCACCGTACTGCACGATAACGCCTTTTGGCTTTTCAACACGTACAATTTCAAGCACGTCTTCTAGGGTAATTGGTTCGAAGTATAAACGGTCTGACGTATCGTAATCGGTAGATACCGTTTCAGGGTTACAGTTAACCATAATAGTTTCGTAACCGTCTTCACGAAGCGCAAGCGCAGCATGAACACAACAGTAGTCAAATTCAATACCTTGGCCGATACGGTTAGGACCGCCACCAATCACCATGATTTTATCACGGTCAGATGCATTCGCTTCACATTCTTCATCGTAAGATGAGTACATGTAAGCTGTATCTGAGCTAAATTCGGCGGCGCACGTATCAACGCGTTTGTACACAGGTACAATATTTAGTTGATGACGCTTTTTACGGATTTCAGCTTCTGATACACCAGCAATTTCTGCAATACGCGGATCAGCAAACCCTTTGCGCTTAAGTTTACGCAAGAAGTCTGCATTTAAGCCGGCCATACCAACTTCTGAAATTTTAGCTTCGTCTTTTAAGATATCTTCAATTTGTACTAAGTACCAAGGGTCAATCTTAGTTAATTCAAATACATCTTCAACGCTCATACCATGGCGCATTGCATCGGCAATGTACCAAATACGCTCTGCACCTGGCTCACGTAATTCACGAATGATTTTTTCTTTTGCTTTAGGGTCATCAAGTGCCACAATTGGGTTAAAGCCTGTTGCGCCTACTTCTAAACCACGTAATGCTTTTTGTAATGACTCTTGTTGGTTACGACCAATCGCCATTACTTCGCCCACTGATTTCATTTGCGTCGTTAAACGGTCGTTTGCACCGGCAAATTTTTCAAAATTAAAGCGAGGAATTTTTGTTACAACGTAATCGATTGACGGTTCAAACGATGCTGGGGTTTTACCACCAGTGATATCGTTTTGAAGCTCATCTAACGTGTAGCCTACCGCTAACTTAGCGGCGATTTTAGCAATTGGGAAACCGGTTGCTTTAGAGGCCAATGCAGATGAACGTGATACACGTGGGTTCATTTCAATGATAACCATACGGCCATCAACGGGGTTTACACCAAATTGTACGTTTGAACCGCCGGTTTCAACACCAATTTCACGCAATACGGCCATAGAGGCATTACGCATGATTTGGTATTCTTTGTCGGTTAATGTTTGTGCTGGAGCCACAGTGATTGAGTCACCTGTGTGCACACCCATTGGGTCAAAGTTTTCAATAGAACAGACGATAATACAGTTGTCTTTTTTGTCACGAACAACTTCCATTTCGTATTCTTTCCAACCAATTAACGACTCATCTATTAATAACTCGCTGGTTGGTGAAAGGTCTAAACCGCGCTCACAGATTTCTTCAAACTCTTCCATGTTGTAAGCCACACCGCCGCCGGTGCCGCCCATTGTGAAAGAAGGACGAATAATACACGGTAAGCCGATACGGGTCATGGTATCGCGCGCTTCATCCATTGAATGGGCAATTTCAGCACGTGGACATTCTAGGCCGATGTTACGCATAGCAACATCAAAGCGTTCACGGTTTTCTGCTTTATCGATTGCATCAGCCGTTGCGCCAATAAGCTCAACGCCATGCTTAGCCAATACACCATGCTTGTCTAAATCAAGCGCACAGTTTAATGCTGTTTGGCCACCCATTGTAGGCAGGACAGCATCTGGCTTTTCTTTTTCAATGATTTTTTCTACAACTTCCCAGTGAATTGGTTCGATGTATGTTGCATCGGCCATTTCTGGGTCAGTCATGATAGTTGCAGGGTTTGAGTTAACGAGTATAACTCGATAGCCTTCTTCTCTTAGTGCTTTACACGCTTGAGCACCAGAGTAGTCAAATTCACAAGCTTGACCAATTACAATTGGGCCTGCGCCTAAGATAAGAATGCTTTTTATGTCGGTACGTTTTGGCATTATTACTCCGGTTAAATTAGTGGTTACGCGCTTGCATCAAATCGATGAAGTGGTCAAATAATGGGGCTGCATCGTGCGGACCAGGACTCGCTTCAGGGTGACCTTGGAAGCTAAATGCTGGTTTATCTGTACGGTGAATACCTTGCAATGTGCCGTCAAATAACGATTTATGCGTTGCACGTAGGTTATCTGGTAATGTGGCTTCATCTGCAGCAAAACCATGGTTTTGTGCGGTGATCATTACGACATCGCGCTCAAGATCTTTAACTGGGTGGTTACCACCATGGTGGCCAAACTTCATTTTTACTGTTTTAGCACCTGAGGCAAGCGCTAATAGTTGATGCCCTAAACAAATACCAAAAATTGGCGTATCGGTTTCTAAAAAGGTTTTAATTGCATCAATGGCATAAGTACATGGCTCAGGATCGCCAGGGCCATTTGATAAGAAAATACCATCAGGGTTTAAGGCTAGTACGTCAGCGGCAGAGGTTTGTGCGGGTACAACCGTTAGTTTACAACCACGATCTACAAGCATACGTAAAATATTACGTTTAACACCGAAGTCGTAGGCAACAACATGAAACTTTTCATCGTCAGCGTGTAAGGTTTTAAACCCTTCGCCTAATGTCCAGCTTGATTCGCGCCACTCAAAATTTTCCTTGGTTGAGACAACTTTTGCTAAATCCATGCCTTTTAAGCCTGGGAAGGCTTGCGCAGCTTCAAGCGCTTTTTTCTCGTCTAGTTCGTCACCGGCAACGATACAGCCATTTTGTGCGCCTTTATCACGCAAAATACGGGTTAGTTTTCTGGTGTCGATGTCCGCAATACCTAAAATATTACGTTCTTTTAAGTAATCATCTAACGATTGCTCGTTACGAAAATTACTCGCTAGCAGTGGCAAATCACGGATCACTAGGCCTTTAGCCCAAATATGACTCGCTTCTTCGTCTTCGCTGTTGGTACCCGTATTACCGATATGTGGGTACGTCAAAGTTACGATTTGTTCCGCGTACGATGGATCAGTCAAAATTTCTTGATAACCAGTCATAGACGTATTGAATACTACTTCACCGACTGACATGCCGTCAGCGCCGATTGCAGTACCGCGAAACACTGTGCCGTCTTCTAGGACTAACAGAGCGGATTTAGTCAAGTTAAACCTCCTAACAGTAAAAAACGGGAGTAAGCAAATTGCTTAACACCCCGCCAATACTCAGATAATTGGTCAAAACCTGATTTCTGTGAGCTTAAATTGTTTTACGCAGTCTTAAATGATGCCGATGTAAACCACTAAACCTTCATTCATTTTTCTTGCCTAAAACTCTTTTCATTCCCACACAAACCCCGGTTTTGCTAACCATATGAGTATAATTGGAAACACGCATTTAGTAATTTTTGGCAAATTGGCTGCATTCTACATGAAGTTGGCTTTTAGGTCTAACGCTAATTAGTAAATTGTAATAAATAAGTGGTTATAGCAAAAAACCACCCCAAAGCGTTAAAAAAGGAACTTAACTACTTTAAATCTAGCACATCTTGCATATCATAAAGTCCTGCAGGTTTATTTTTCAACCACTGCGCAGCTCTTATAGCACCTAGCGCGAAGGTCATTCGCGAACTTGCTTTATGGGTTAATTCAAGTCTTTCGCCCATTGTAGCGAAGTAGGCCGTGTGTTCACCTACTATATCACCGCCCCTTAGCACCGAATAACCAATTTCATTTTGTGATTTGGCCTGCTCTATGTTGTTGCGATCATAAACGGCAACCTCATCATGATCCCACCCTTTTGCCTGAGCAATCGACTCGCCAATGGCAAGTGCAGTGCCCGATGGCGCATCAATTTTATGACGATGATGTGCTTCAAAAATTTCTATATCTAAATCATCGCCTAGTTTAGTCGCTGCCGTTTGCACTAAGTTAAGCAGTAAATTTACGCCCACGCTATAATTACGCGCAAATACAATCGGAATATGTTTAGCGGCATCCGTTAATAGCGCCATATCGTCATGAGTTAAGCCGGTGGTGCCAATTACCATAGGTGTTTTTTGCTCAACGGCTGTTTTTAAATGATTTCTCATGCCTTCAGGCAAAGTAAAGTCTATAAGCACATCTACATTTTCAACCTGCTGTTCACTGCTAAACTTAATCTCTTTTGCCGCTGCGCTATTAAGCTGATTAACGGGCAGGTCTAATAACGGTGACTGACTGCGCACATAGGCCGCCGCTAATTGTGAATTTTTATTGATTGTTGCTGCTTCTACAAGTGCCAGTCCCATACGGCCATTCGCACCAAACACACCTACTCGATTCATCTTTTTACAACCTATGTATTTTTTAGTTAGCTAGATTTTATCTAAAACTCATGTAATAGTCAGGAAAGCTTATAAAAAAGCTTCGATTATTTTAGGGTCTGTTGACCTTTGCGGATTAAAATTTGTTCAAACTAGGAGCGGTTTAATCGTGGCGCGAGGTTTGTAACCTAGTGGGCTAAGTAAAAACCGAGCAACAAAGACTAAATCGCCCCTAGGCAGAACCCTTCGGGCAGCGCCTGTTTGGCATTGATGATGCGTTATCGCCTATTTATGGGGAACAACCACACCACATAGGCTCTGCCTTGCCTAAATACCAAACAGACTGCTGCAAATTTAACCTTGAAAGATCAACAGACCCTCATAATAATAACAGATAGTCTTTGCATTTAGCCATCTATACATTTAAACTTCTTTTTTTGCGCCGATTTGGTCTTTGGCTTGCGGGCGCTGTTGGATTACTTATCTGGTTAGATAGTAAAACAAACAACTAAATTCAGCTAAAAGAGGGATGCTTTGGCTGTTTAATATATCAATCGACTTCGATTGCTATGAATAATTAACGAGGATTATGATGCAGCCATCATTTGATAAAAATAAAGCAAGATTTTCTTTGCTTCCCCTACTCACCTTTGTTGCTATTTTTTTAGGCTCAGGCTTATATTTACAATCTCAAGGGGTTGATTACGCGTTTTATCAACTCCCAGCACCAGTCGCTATTTTACCCGCGATTGTTTTAGCCTTTATTTTAAATAAAACCAGCATCAACCAAAGCGTAGAAACCTTTATAAAGGGCGTAGGTAATAACAATATTATTACCATGTGTCTTATTTACTTACTAGCGGGTGCTTTTTCGGCGGTTGCTGGTGCTACTGGCGGTGTGGATGCGGTTGTTAATGCCGGACTTTCACTTATTCCCCCTTCGTTACTACTACCTGGTTTGTTTTTAATAGCGGCGGTTATTTCTACTGCTATGGGCACATCAATGGGAACTATTGGTGCTATTGGCCCAATTGCCTATGCAGTATCTATTAAAACAGGAATTGATCCTGCTTTAATGGCCGGTACCATTGTATCTGGTGCTATGTTTGGTGATAACTTATCAATAATTTCTGACACCACGATTGCTGCTACCCGCACGCAAGGCTGTGAAATGAAAGATAAGTTTAAAGAAAACCTTAAAATTGCTGTTCCGGCCGCCATACTCACTATTGCATTGCTATTATTTTTAACGCCTGCAGCACAAGTAGTTGATACCAAAGACTACGATATTTTATTAGTACTTCCGTATGCCTTTATTTTAGTCCTGGCGGTAATGGGCTTTAATGTGTTTGTCGTGCTGTTAAGCGGTATTGTGTTTGCCGCATTAATGGGCTTTACCGGCAGCTATGAAGGTGCAAGCTTTGTAAAAGATATTTACAAAGGCTTTAGTGAAATGCAGGAAATATTTTTACTGTCTATGTTTATTGGTGGCCTCTCTGAGTTTATTCGTATTAATGGCGGCCTCGACTACATCGCTCAAAAAATTCAAGCTATTACTAAAGTCATTGCCAAATGGCACCGTAAAGTAGCCGATCAGTTAGGGATCGCGGCATTAGTTGTCACCAGTAATATGTGTATTGCCAATAATACCGTGTCTATTATTGTGACAGGCCCTATTGCTAAGAAACTGGCTGATGATGGCGAAATTAGTGGTAAACGCTCTGCCAGTTTATTAGATATTTTTGCCTGTGTAACCCAAGGGTCTTTGCCTTATGGCGCGCAAGCATTATTACTCGGTGCTACATTTAAAATTAGCCCGTGGGATGTTTCAACCTCATCTTACTACTGCTTTATTTTAGCCTTTACTGCTATTGCTGTTATTTGTTTGCGCCGCAATAAAGCATAATCTCCCTTTTTACAGTGTATTAGCTGCGTGCTAATGCACTGTTTATCACAATAAATAATTAACAAATTAACCGTGTTTGCTATAATGTGATATTCAGCGTGTCACATAAAATATGGTTATGAAAATTAAAAACTTACTTCCTCTCGTTGCACTAAGTGCGTGTGCATTAAGTTCAACAGCTACCGCTGCTAATTGGAGCAATACGGCGCTTCATATTAATAACGGCAACCACAAAAACCCATTTACTGAACAAAAATCTAATACCACGGTGTACTCAATTGAGCATGCTTCTGGGCATGATTATGGCGATAACTTTTTCTTTATTGATTACAGTACCGACAGCAACGATGATGGCTTTCAAGATCAAGACTTTTACTTTGAAGGTTACTCTACCCTTAGTTTATCTGCGGTAATGGACGAAAAAGTAGCGTCAGGGGCGCTTGTTGATGTTGGCCTAACCATGGGTATTAATGCTGCAGGCGATGCCAAAGTAGTTAAATATTTACCAGGCGTAAAATTAAGCTGGGATGTGCCTGGTTTTAATTTCTTTTCAACCCTTATCAGTGCATACATTGATGATAGCGAAGGCGTTGCAAAAGGCGGTGCACCCATTGAAACTAACAGCTGGATGTTTGATGTAGCCTTTGATTACCCGTTCATGATTGGCTCGCAAAAGTTTAACGTAAAAGGACATGCAGAGTACATTGCTGAACGAAAAGATGAGTTTGGTAACGATGTGCGTGCTTGGTTTTTAGCCCAACCTATTATTGTATGGGATATGGGACATGCGCTAGAAATGAAAGAAAATACCTTACTGTTAGGTATGGAATGGCAATACTGGCACAATAAATTTGGTACTGATGTTAGTGAATCAGTACCGCAAATTCATTTAGAGTGGACTTTCTAATATATAATTGAATGTTTTAATTATAAAAAATAAAACCTGTCATTAGACAGGTTTTTTTATGGCTGATCACAACTTACACTGCGGATTTTTACCTTGTGCTTTAGCTGTTTTTTGCTCGCTAAGCGCTTTACTCATTTGCGATTGTAAATTTGCAATACGGCTCGTTGGTGCTGGGTGAGTTGATAAAAACTCTGGCGTAGCCCCACTGCCCGCTTGGCTCATATTTTGCCAAAGCGTTACAGACTCTTTGGGATTAAACCCTGCTTGCGCCATAAGATCTAAACCAATTGTATCTGCCTCTGACTCATGTGAGCGACTAAAGGGTAAAACCACACCATATTGAGCGCCTAAACCAAGGCCTTGCATAATTTCATTACGGTATTGCACGTTACCCATTTCAAGCGCCGCATTGCCCAGCTGCATACCCGTTTGTAAAATAGAACTTTGTGAGACCCGTTCATTTGAATGCTCAGCAATCACGTGTCCAACTTCATGGCCTAAAACAGTGGCAACCTGATCTTGATTTGTGGCTATTTTTAAGAGCCCCGTATGTACACCAATATAACCGCCAGGCAATGCAAAGGCGTTTGCAGATTCATCTTCAAATACCACCACTTCCCAATTTTGAGATGCATATTCTGTAGGAAGCACGGCCACTACTTTTTCAGCAATGCAATTGACGTAACTGTTTACTTTTGGATCTTTATTTACTGGCTGCGTTTTTTTCATCTCTGCAAAACTGGCAGTGCCCATTTGAGTCATTTGCTGATCTGAGTAAAGCGCAATTTGCGTGCGCCCAGTTGGTGATGTTTTACAACCTGCTAATACTGCACTGGCTAGAACTACCAAAACCAATTTTTTCATTGTGTTACCCTAAAAAAGTTTGTTACTAAGTATAGAATAGCAAACGCGGTGTTAGTTTAAAATCTTTGCTTTTTGCAATTAAACAATTAAGTTAGCAGGCAAACTAAGTTTATCCAAGGCTATTGCCCTGCTATAATGCTGGGCCTATATTCGTTGTTTTGAGTTTTTAAATGAGCGCTTCGGCTTCTTTTAATACCCGTATTTTATTGCCTTTATTAGCCAGTATTGTCGCGATCACGCCTTTAGCCATTGATATGTATTTACCGGCGATGCTGGTGATTGCCAATGATCTCAATACCAGCATGCCAAATGTTCAAATATCGTTGAGTATATACTTAGCGGGTTATGCATTGGGCATGTTATTTTTTGGCCCCATAGCCGATCAAATTGGCAGGCGTAAACTGGCACGGATAGGTCTCAGTTTATTTGGCTTAAGTTCACTGGCGTTAGCATTTACCACTGAAGTGCATACTTTTTGGCTGTTAAGAGCTGTACAGGCATTTACAGGCGCGGCCGCTACGGTTGTCGTCCCTGGGATCATTAGGCATATATATCAAAAAAATACTGCTAAAGGTATGTCTTACGTGTCTATGATTATGATGATAGCACCGTTACTTGCCCCCTCTATCGGCTCGGTCATTTTAGGCTTTTCGGTATGGTCGACTATTTTTATTGTTTTAGCGACCTATAGCTTTGTTATTTTACTTTTTGTGCAACGTTACTTAATCGATATTCCAATATTTAAAAATGAGCGAAAAGGATTAGCATTATTCTTCTCAAGTTATAAAGTGGTATTAAGTAATACGCACGCCCGCGCCGATATTTTAAGCTCGATGTTTGTGTCGTTTGGCTTTTTTTGCTTTTTAACGTCCGTCCCTTATATTTACCTCGACCTATTTAAAGTATCAGAACAATTGTTTGGCCTGTTATTCGCTTTTAATGTAATGGCGTTGATGTTTGGTAATTTTTTAAATACTCGCGTAGTGCCACGTATTGGCTCACGCAAAATGCTTTATTATGGCTTAATGTGTGGCTTTATCTCTGGCGCAGCATTACTTAGCTTTAGCGTATTAAACTTGTCACTTTACTTTATTGTTGCGGCTATTGCTCCGTTGATGATGAGCCTAGGTATAATAGCAAGTAACGCAGATTCATTGATTTTGATGAAATTTGAGCAAAATACAGGGACTGCAACGGCGGTTATTGGCACCTTACGTTTTGGTAGTGGCGCATTAGTAGGCCCTATATTAGCGGTAATGCATGCACAAAGTGCAGTTCCATTTTCAAGTTTAATGTTCAGCGCAGTTGTACTCACTATCCTAGTGCAGTTAGTTCATTATTTTAAAGACAAAAAAAATGCCTCATAATGAGGCATTTTTTAATTGTATACTTAATTAAGCATCAGCTGCTTTAGATACCATAACCATTGCAGGACGTAATAAACGACCGTTTAATGTGTAACCTTTTTGCATTACTGCTAACACAGTATTAGGCGTCACATCATTACTTGGCTGAATCGACATTGCTTGATGAAAATCTGGGTTAAACTGCTCACCTTGTGGGTTTACAATTTCAACGCCAAATTTAGCCACTGCATCGTTAAAGCTTTTTACTGTCATATCAATACCTTCTAACAAAGGCTTAAGCGTTTCATTTTCTTTATCAGAGAACTCTATAGCACGCTCTAGGTTGTCTATAACAGGAAGTAATTCGTTAGCAAATTTTTCAAGTGCAAATTTGTGCGCTTTCTCAACATCTTGTGCAGCACGACGACGCATATTGTCAACGTCAGCAGCAGCGCGAACGACGCTATCTTTCTGATCTGCAATAGTTTGTTTTGCCGCTTCTAACTCAGCATATAACATTGCAATTTCTGCTTCAGGGCTTTGCTCTTGCTCGGCGTGTTGTTCTGCTGCTTCTACTGCAGCCTCAACGTCGGCTTCCATTTGCGCCACTTCTTCGTTCAATTCTACTTCTTGCTCTGGGTTTTGTGTCTGCTCAGACATAAAATATACGCTCCAATTCTTTACAACTGCGGTAATTATGGGGATTGAATAAAAAGATTCAAGAGCCCGATGGCTCTAATAATTTAAATTCTTGGATTATTTTCTCTAATTGCGCTGATTTCGGACAAATAACACAAAAACGACTTTGATATTCCTGATTTTGAAAGTACGGCACAGTGATCACAATGAGATCATCACAGGTGCTAAAAGGTAAGTTTTCAGCACTGAGAATAGAGACCCCGTTTTTAAATGCGAGTTTATCTTCCACAAAATTTAAAAATGAAACACCAATATTAAGGCTTTGCTCACAATCTATTTTTTTATAAAGGTAGTTTTCGCCCACCACTATACTGTTATCTGAGCCTAACTTTTGGCTTAACTCACGCGTCCATTGAGTTAAAGAGTCATGACAATTACGCGGCGCTGTACTTGCCATGGCCTGCATTCTATATAACCCTTCAATGAGTGTTTGCTGGCTAAATACAGTGTTAAGCCAAGTTGCAAACTCGTACCGTTGGCCGTCACTGGGATCATCAGGCTTATTAATGCAGATATTATGGCTTTGCCCTGCTCTGTCTAAAAGTAAGATAAGCCAGTTATTAGCGTCAAAGTCGAGTACTTCTACTCTAAATACCTGTTGAGTTCTAACTTGAGGTAGCCCCACACAACAGCATACTTGGTAACGTTGACTCAAGCCATGTGCCAATTCGACTAACTCAGCCTGCTCAGGTTGCCAGTAATTAGCAATAGCATCCAAAGTAAAAAACTCATCAAACCAATACTCAAAGCCATCATTGGTAGGGACTCGCCCAGCAGATGTATGTGGTGAATACAATAAGCCTATTTTTTCAAGGCGTGCCATCGCGTTGCGAACAGTGGCAGAACACACCGCCATACCTTTTTGTTTTGCAATTTTTGTTGAAGGCACAGGTAAGCCATCACCATTACAGTACAGGCTCATAACAGCGGCAAAAATTTGCTGGTCTCGAGGATTTAGTTTCATGTTATCTACATCTTTACGCATGACTGTTATATCGGGGCTAGGTATTATTATTTCAAGTATAAGAAATTTAATAAATCTAAATTTTACAGTGAATTAATTAAATCAATTAGTCACTATTAAGCTCTGTTATTTTTGCGGATTAAAATTTGTTCAAACTAGGGGCGATTTAATCACGATACGAGGTTTATAACCTAGTGGCCTAAGTGAAAACCGAATAACAAAAAGTTAATCGCCTCTAGTCAAAACCCTTCCGTCAGTGTCTGTTTCACATTGAAAGGACAACAGACCCTAAGATCTGTGTTTTCAAACACTTCTGTTTTAGGTTACTCTACTAATATCGAAACTTTCAGTGTATTTATTATGGACTCTCCCTTTAACACTATCGGCTTGATTGGTAAGCCAAATCATCCTAATGCAGCCGCTACGTTACAACGATTACATACGTTTTTATTAGCTTTAGGCTTTGAGGTGATTGTTGAAAAACGCACGGGAGGTCAACTTAGTGATGTACCTGAGGACAAGCTCGTAAAACTCGTTGATTTGGGAGCGCGCGCCGATTTAGCCATTGTGGTTGGTGGTGATGGCAATATGCTTGGCGCTGCAAGAGTACTCGCTCGTTTTGATATTGCGGTAATCGGTGTAAACAGAGGCAATTTAGGCTTTTTAACCGATTTAAATCCAGAAGGATTTGAAGGCAGTTTAGAACAAGTACTCAGTGGCGATTACATTGAAGAAAAACGTTTTTTATTAGAAGTAGAAGTGTACCGTCATAACGAACTTAAAAGCGCTAATTCGGCAGTAAACGAAGCGGTGCTTCATGCTGATAAAGTAGCACACATGATTGAGTTTGAAGCATTTATTAACGATGATTTTGTATTCTCACAACGCTCTGATGGGTTAATTGTATCGACTCCAACAGGTTCAACAGCCTACTCTTTATCGGGCGGCGGCCCTATTTTAACCCCAGAACTCAACGCCATGTCATTGGTTCCTATGTTCCCGCATACTTTATCAAGCCGCCCTTTAGTGGTAGATGCCGATAACGAAGTACGTTTAAAGCTTAGTTTAGAAAATACCGATAGCTTACAGGTAAGTTGCGACAGCCATGTTGTACTTGCCGTATTACCCGGTGATGAGGTCGTTATTCGCAAAGCAGATAGAAAATTACGATTAATTCACCCAAAAAATTACTCTTATTATAATGTGCTTCGTAAGAAGTTAAACTGGGGTAGCCGTTTATACTAAAAACGGTTGAGCTTTTAGGACTGAGAGTTGTTTAATTGAGGGGCGATGTAATCGCAGCAAGAGATAGTTAATCGAGTGGGCAAAGTAAAAAGCGATTAAAACTACTGCGCATGCTCATATCCCTTGCCTCTAAACAGGTAGGTAAGGCTGAGTCTCTTTGAGTGCGCATGTTTGTTTCACCCCAATAGATAAACAATCTCTCAGTTATTGCCAAACATGCAACTTTAGAGCAAAATATCGGGCTAGATTATTAATCATCACCATCAGGAAATTGTAGCAATGACTTATGTAGTATTTCTTGCTTTATTATTGTTAATTACTTTACTTGGCAGTTACTTACTCATTGAAAGTAATCGTAAAAAGACTATTGAAGCAAAGAAAAAGCTGTTTAACGAGCGCGTTGCAAGTACTCAATCACGTTTAAAAATAAAACTTAACGAGTTACTTGATGCAAAAGTCATTAGTGCTAAACACCTTCCTCGAATTCAAGCCGTTGTCAGTAATTTCTTTGTGGTACAGCCACACACTGATGAAAATTTAAACAAGCTAGAGTCGCTATGCGATTTACTTATTAATATACTTAACGAAGAACTAATAAAAACCTATAAAAATAATAACAGCCAAGCTTTTTCCGATACCACTCAATATTTTATAGCAGAGTTACCAGCTCAAGGTAT